>JAITLW010000342.1 GCA_031277715.1 Sphingobacterium sp.
GAATCCCAGCGGGATCACAAAAAAAGCCTCAACGAAAGTTGAGGCTTTTTTTGTGCCCTTTGGGGTCGAACCCAGGGGTTCGATTCAAGAAGGTTCAGGGATGCGTTTGGGGTTGAGGGGCTGAACCAATCCCAGCGGGCATAAGTAATCCGAGTTGGGAAGTTGAGGCTTTTTTTGTGTCCTTCGGGGTCGACCCCAGGGGTTCGATTCAAGAAGGTTCAGGGATGCGTTTGGGGTTGAGGGGCTGAACCAATCCCAGCGGGTATAAGTAACCTGCGTTGGAAATTCCACCTACTTTTACACTGATGTAATTCACGCCTGCACTGATGTAATTCAAGCTCGCAGTGATGTCAACTACTATTACATTGATGTAATTGACCTCTACACTGGTGTAATTCACGCCTGCACTGATGTAATTCAAGCTCGCAGTGATGTCAACTGTTTCTACACTGATGTAATTCAAGCTCGCAGTGATGTTAACTGCTTCTACACTGATGTAAACTACTTTTACACTGATGTAATTCAAGCTCGCAGTGATGTTAACTGCTTTTACATTGATGTAATTCACTCTTGCACTAATGTAAATCACTTCTACATCGATGTAATTCACTTTTACATTGATGCGATTCACTTTTACATTGATGTAAATCACTTCTACATCGACGTAATTCACTTTTACATCAATGTAATTCACTTTTACATTGATGTAATTCACTCTCGCATTGATGTAATTCACTCTTGCATTGATGTAATTCACGCGTGCACTGATGTAAATCACTTTTGCATTGATGCAATTCACCCGTACATGGTTGTAAATTACGTCTGATCCTTCTTTTTGTCTTTTTCGTTAAGAGGAGTTTTTCGTTACTTATATTGTGACATCAATATGAATGGGAATCTGGGAGGATAGGTTGATAATTACGTAGAATTGTCTAAATTTGTCCCGCAAGTTTAAAATAGGGTGTTTCTGATTGATATTCAGACCGATTACTTGTTTTAGGAATTAAGTATATGTCTGAATTAATTATCGATGAAGATTGGTTAAAGCAGCTTTCAGAAGGGACAAATGAAGCTTACGAAAAGCTCTTCGCTACGTACTGGCCTCGTATCTATTCCTTAGTACATATGCTGGTCAAGTCCGATATTCAGGCAGAAGACCTCACCCAAGACATTTTCATTAAAATCTGGAACAACAAAGAAGAGTTGCCTCAGATACGTAATCTAGATGCTTATATCTATACTGTCGCACGTAATGCCAGTCTAGACTTCCTAAAGAAACGTGTCCTGGTGACCGATAATCTCGAGAATCTGATTATTAATTTGCGTGATGATGCGTTAGGACCAGAGCAACAGCTGGTTTATAAAGATCTTAAGAATTGCTTACGCGACGGTATTGACGCGCTTCCTGTCAATATACGCGAAGTGTTTATTCTTAGCCGATACGAAGGTTTGTCTCACGAGGAGATTGCCGCGCAATTAGGAATCTCGGTTTATACTTCCAAAACTTATGTCGTTAGAGGACTTAAAGCATTGAGGCTATATATCCGTCACCATGCACAGGTACAGTCCATTTTACTCGCTTTTTTAATTCTGAATCGCATGTAGATATGGGCTTATCCCATAATTTCTTATTGAAAGCATGTGTCTTTAAAAATAATATTTTGTTTACGTAAAATTAACACACTGACTGATAGGTTTTTGCGTTGTTTTTGAAAAAAAGTGTAATTGTTTAGTATTCCCTCCGTCCCCTATTTCGTCATTATACATTGGGGACCTTATACCTGATCATGAAGAAAACAGAAAGAATTATCTTATTGTATAACAAGTATGTTCACGAGTCACTGACCGCCGAAGAGCTTTTGGAGTGGATAGAGGTTGTACAGGACCCTACGAACGCAGAATTTCTGGACAGCTTGATGTTGGATACACTTGTAAGCCTAGAGCCTGAAGAACGTGCTAAAGATTGGCAACCAGCCTTTGAACGCTTCTCTGAAACAGTAGGCTTAGCGCGCAATAGCAAAGCTAGCGGCAAAACAGTAAAGGTAAGGTTATTCCGTTACTGGCCTTACGCCGCCGCTGTCGTAGCATTATTCACTTTATTCAGTACCTACTTTATTTGGAAGCAGTCTCCTGACTCGCAGTCCGTGGTGAGCAGTGTTCCCAAGGAAGATGTTGCACCGGGTGGTTATGCCGCCATTTTGCGTTCCTCCGATGGAGAAATACTCAATCTTAGTGAGCAGGGAGAGTTGGTTGTTCGAGACGGTAGCCTTGAGGATGGAACCGGGAGACAATTGAATGGAGATAATTCAGAGACTGTGTGGCGTACGATAGAGGTACCTAAAAAGGGGCATTATAGGCTCGTCTTATCCGATGGTACACAAGTTTGGTTAAATGCAGCATCTTCGTTGCGCTTCCCCCTTCATTTTGATGAGAACAACCGTACCGTACATTTAACCGGAGAAGCCTTCTTTGAGGTAACCGAGAATAAGAAAAGACCTTTTATTGTACAAAGTCAGAATCATTCCGTCACGGTATTAGGGACCAGCTTCAATGTGTCGGCATATCCGAATGAACATACCCAGACTACTTTGCTGACAGGATCTGTGAAGGTTAACGCTGCAAATGGACAGCTGAACCTACAACCGGGTATGCAGAGTGATGCATTTGGCGATCAATTAACAAGGCGTACAGTCGATGTTGAATCTGTGGCGGCCTGGAAAGACAATCGATTTGTGTTTGTTAAAGAGCCCCTTACTGATATCATGAAGAAACTTGAACGTTGGTACGATGTTGAGTTTGTCATTCAGAAGGGCTCAGAGGGATTATTGACAAAGACATTTTCGGGTTCTTTGACCCGCTATAGTCAGCTATCTGAAACATTGGAATTATTTAGTTATACCGAATCTCTAAACTATTCCATCAAGGGAAGAACAGTCTATCTGAAAAAATAGATGCAAGTATGAGCTTTTTGAACAATTAATTATATAGCGTAAAAAAATATAAAGTAGCCTAAACAATTAACTAATAAAATGAAGTACAACCAAAAGAAGGAAAGATGGAATAGAAATCTTTCAAGCGCACTATGGGCGATGAAAACCAAGGTATTGCCCGTTGCTGTGGCCTTTACCCTTGTGTCTTTTCAGGGAGAAGCCCAGAATGTAAACATTCGTGAGAATCAGATCCGAATGGAAAGCCTAATCAAAGAAATACAAAAACAGACAGGATACAACTTTCTGTACGATGACCAGCTGTTAGAACGGCAAGGAGCTAAGAACATTCGTATCGAGGGACTGTCCGTAGCAAAAGCTTTAGATATGGCTTTGGCAGGGACAGACATCACCTACGTAATCAAAGACAAAAATATCGTTCTGAAGAAGAAAAAAGTGGCTTCGCATACAGCTGTAGTAGATAATGTAGTACAGGACGTTATCGTGAATGGTGTATTGCGAAACGATCAAGGAAATATTATTGCAGGCTCGACTATCCGTAATACAAGAACAGGGACGGTAGTGACCACCAATGCTGAAGGTAAGTTTTCTATTGGAGCGAAACCGGAGGATATTCTAGAGTTCAGTTTTTTAGGTTATCAAAAAGGACAGTACAGAGTTAAAGAGGTAAACAAGCCTATAACGATGACACTTTCTGTAGCAGTAAATGAATTGACAGATGTTGTTGTTGTTGGATACGGTTCACAACAGAAAAAAGTAGTTACAGGTGCTATCAACACAATAAAAGGCGAGGAGCTTGCTAAATCGCCTGCGGTTAATATTTCGAATACCTTAATGGGTAGAGCGCCAGGTATAAGTTCAAATATGATATCCGGTGCGCCGGATCGTGATCGTGCTACCATAAAGATTCGTGGTATGGGTGAGGCGCTGGTCGTGATTGATGGTGTAGCGCGTGAAGGGCAGGGCCTGATCGGGATGGAGATAGATAAGCTAGATCCCAATGCAATTGAAAGCGTCACGGTGCTGAAGGATGCATCTGCCGCAGTATATGGTACACGCGGTGCTAATGGTGTGATATTGATTACCACCAAGAAAGGATATCGTGATCGTCTGGATATTAATTATTCAGGTCAGTTTGGGGTACAGCAGAGCACGCGGTTGCCCAAGTTCTTAGATTCGTACAATTACGCCTTGTTGAACAACGAGATGTACACTAATGATATCGCTGACCGAGGAAGTTCACCAAGAAGGAAATATACGGACGAAGAATTACAAAAATTCTTAGATGGATCTGATCCGGATCGTTATCCGAATACCGATTGGTATAGCGATGTCTTGGATAAAACGGCTTTATTACATAAACATAATGTTAATATTGGTGGCGGTGGTAAGAATGCCCGTTATTTTCTGTCAGGTTCTTTTACCGATCAGAATGGTTTGATGAAGACGTCTGGCATGAAACGCTATGGTATCGTCAGTAATACAGATTATGATGTAACACCAAATACGAACCTATCGGTTTCATTAAACTATATCACTGAGAATTCAGACAATCCATCCAATCATCCAGAAGATATTTTCGGACGTTTAGCCGCGTTGGGGTCTGTAATGCCCTCTCGCTTTACCAATGGGCTGTATGCCTATTCAGGTTATGCCGGTAATCCTATTACGGATGTGATGGCGGATAGTGGGTATAAGAGAAATACACGTAATGTGTTTACAGGAAGTTTTGGGTTAACGCAAAAAATACCTTTTGTACCGGGACTATCAGCAGGCGCGTTTGTAGCTGTCGACCGCAATAGTTCGTTTCAGAAGTCTTTCGCTATTCCGTTTCCACAGTATACATTAGCGGACACCAAAGAGGAGTATACGCTACAAAACGGTACCGAAAAGGCACGGATGGAACAGTCGTACAACCAGAACAACAACGTCAATATACAGCTGAAGTTGAATTATAAACGTCATTTTGGACAGCACAATATTGATGCTATGGCGTTGTATGAGCAAAATGAATTCAAGAGTGATGTATTTTCTGCCGAACGTAGTAATTTCCCTGTTTCTAGTTTAGATCAATTGTTTCTAGGGGATATTAAGACACAAAAGAACTTAGGTTCAGCGTCAGAGAATGCTAGACGCAGTATGGTCGGAAGGGTACAGTATAACTACGATCAGCGCTATATCGTCGAGGGAAGTTTCCGTTATGACAGTTCACCCTACTATCCTAAGGGTAAACGTAATGGCTTTTTCCCTGCAATCTCCGCTGCTTGGAACATCTCCGAAGAGGATTTCTTCAAAGAACGTTTTGCTTTCGTGAATAACCTAAAGCTAAGAAGTTCCTTTGGCCGTTTAGGTAATGACGGTGGCAATTTGTATACCTACTTCTATAATTATGCGTTGATTCCTGCTGGTTACGTATTTGGTACTTCAGACAATATGAGCCCACTTGCTCGTATCTCTAATCTAACCGTTCCAAATACAAATATCACCTGGGAAAAGGTTGATGCTTTTGATATAGGTATTGATGCAACGCTTTGGAATGGTAAATTGGGCTTTGAAGTCGATTACTACAATAAGAATAAATTTGATATCCTACGGTCGAGAAGCTACGACGTACCATTGACATTCGGTATCAATCCTGCTTTGCAAAACTTTGCAAAAGAACGCTATTACGGCTATGAGGCATCCGTATCCCATCGAAATACACTTGGCAACGTGCGGGTCAATGCACGTCTGAATATGACCTATACGAAGAGTACAGCTGTAGATTATGGGGAGAATGATGCGGTATTGCCAGGTTTACGCCAAGAGGGATCTACAATTGGTATGTCGCGTATTTTGAAAGCGGATGGTATATTCCGTAACCAAGACGAAGCAGACAATTGGGCTAAATATCTGAATAGCCCTAATGGTTCACCTATTACACCAAAAGCAGGGGATATCCGCTATGTAGATATGAATGGCGATGGCGTGGTAGAGTTGTACAGTGGTAGTCCAGACCGTGCTTTTGAAGCCATCTATATCTTCCCTCCAACAGTGTATGGTTTGAATTTAGGTGCTTCCTGGAAAGGCTTATCTGTAGATGCATTCTTTCAGGCATCCACAGATGTATTCATCAACCATAAACCGGGCGATGACTTGGCCAACTTTTATGACTTGCATCTCGATCGCTGGACACCCGAAAATTTAGACGCTTCTTACCCTCGTCTATTGTCCAATCATGAAAATAACAAGTTGCCATCGACGTTCTACGTGAAAAATGGTAACTATCTCAAACTGCGTACAGCACAAGTTGCTTATGAGTTTCCGAAAGATTGGATCAAACGTGCAGGTATCAAGTCTTTAGGAATCAATTTCCAAGGACAGAACCTGTTTACAATTAGTAAGAGCAAGCGTTTTGACCCAGAATCTACAGGAGCATCGGCTAGTTTGTATCCGCCACAACGAATCTATACGTTGGGCTTACGTGTTGGTATTTAATATATAAAAGAATAAAATCCATGAAAATTAAAAGGCATATATTATCCTTGAGTACATTAGCCTTAGCATTGGCTTTAAGCTCTTGTCAAAAGGATTTCTTAGATAGAAAACCTCTCAACTTATTATCCGAAGAGGTCGTATGGAACGATCCTGAACTGATCAAACTATCGGTCAATGAGTTTTACACCTTCCTAAAAACGGGCTTTGATACTTACATTCCGGCAGCAAAGACCGATGATATACAATTAGTCGGCAATGAAGAGAAGAAGATTACAAGTTACCTTACTGGTGATTTTCTGAGCACCTCATTTCCGGAGCGTAATCTCTGGAAAGACAGCTACGCACAGATTCGAAAAATGAATGTTTTCATTAACAGGGCTGCAGTAACGAATGTCTTGAATGAAGAAGAACGAAAAGTCTTGTTGGGGCAGGCTCGTTTTATGCGCGCTTATGTCTACTTTAACTTATTTACTTCTTTCAAGGATGCACCGTTATTGCTAAAGCATCAATCTATCGAAGAGGCTGAAGATAAGCCGATGAAGGTTACACATGAAGAGGGGTTACAATTTGTAATACAGGAATTAGATCTTGCAGCCAAAGAATTACCAAGTACCTATGGTAAGGAAGATTGGGGACGTATTACCAGGGAAGCTGCAGCTGCCTTTAAGAGTCGCGTACTATTATGGGGAGCGAGCCCCTTGGTCAATACAGGAGATGCAGCAGCAAAATGGAAAGTGGCTGCCGACGCTGCTCAGGTTGTTATGGAATCCAACGCATTCGAATTAAAGAAGGACTATGCAGGAGTCTTTGTGAATAAGAATATTATGGACAGACCTGAAGTGATTTTGGAGGTTCGTTATAATGGGATAAAGGGAGAGAAGATGCATGCTTATGATCAGAATAATACCCCTGCAGGTTATGGTGGCAAAGGTATTAACTGTCCTACCCAGGATATTGTAGATAGCTATGAAATGGCAAATGGACTTCGTATCGACGAGGCAGGCTCAGGTTACGATCCTGCTATTCCATACAAAAACCGCGACCCTCGTTTTGCAAAATCTATTCTTTTTAATGGGGCAGATTTTAAAGATCGCGCTGTAGAAACTTTTACCGGAGGTAAAGACTTGCCAAGAACGAATCCTACACCTACCGGATATTATATCCGCAAGTTTATGGACGAAAAGTTTGATTTCAATAAGGACAAGAACGTAGGAAGTAATACCAACTGGGTTATCATGCGCTATAGCGAGGTTTTGTTAAACTTTGCTGAAGCGAAGAATGAGTCCGATGGCCCAAGTATAGCGGTATATGATGCGGTCAATGCGATCCGTAAACGTGCTGGTATGCCTGATATTCCAGCGGGATTGAATAAAGAACAGATGCGTGAACGTATCCATCGCGAGCGTCGTATAGAACTTGCTTTCGAAGATGATATCCGCTATCAGGACTTAAAGCGCTGGAAACAGGCCACTACTGTCCTCAATAAATCGGTGAGAGGGGTGACTATCACCAAAGCGACTAATGGTACTATTTCTTATAAAGACAAAAATGCGGGATCACGTGTTTTTGAGGATAAGAATTATTGGTTTCCAATTCCTCTAGTAGAAATGGGCGTAAACCCGAATCTGAAGCCACAGAATCCAGGCTGGTAGTTTTTCGAATTGCACATAATTGATAATGAGATATAAAAATAAATTAGGAATCGCGTTGGCGATATTAAGCTTGCAAGCTACTGTAACCGTAGCGCAATCTGGTAAATGGGGAGGCTTGGTTAATCTTCCGGGCAAGGTGGAGTCGGAAAAGAAAGAGCAATCTGACAAGACTAAAAAAGATAAAATAAAAAAGTTCGAAGATCTTATAGGTAATGATGCGAAGAAATCGACTGGACTTTTTAATACTTACAAAGTAGAGGATAAGTATTACATGGAGATTCCGGACACGTTGTTGAATCGAGATATGTTGGTTGTAACACGTTTTACGCAAACACCTGTAGGATTAAAAGAATTCCGCTCCCAATATGGAGGGGAGATGCTGAATGAACAACTTTGGCAATGGCAACGTCGTGAGAATACGGTTTACATTAAGGTGCCAAGTTATGCCTATATTGCTACTGTCAATAGGGATATGGATGCCGCACTAGCAAATTCCAATGCCATGCCGATATTGGCGGCTTTTGATATCAAAGCATTTAACAATGGTGGTAAGAACGTGGTTATTGACGTTACAGACTTCTATAATGGCGAGATACCAGGTATGCCACTGCCAGAAAAATTAAAGAAAACCTACAAGATAGCAGGAATTGACGGGCAGAAGTCGTACATCGATACGATCAAATCTTTTCCGGAGAATGTTGAGGTTCGTACTGTAAAGACCTTTAAGTCGCCTGTTCTTCCGGCAGACAATTCGGTCGGTACCATGACTTTTGGATTGAATACATCGATGGTCTTGTTGCCTAAGGTACCTATGCAAGCACGTTATGAAAATGAGCGTGTAGGATATTTTTCAAACCGGAAATTAGATTTTGGAGCGAATGATCAGAAGGTAATGCGCAATGCGTTTATCCAACGCTACCGTTTAGAACCATCGGATGCGGATGCGTACGCACGTGGCGAGCTGGTCCAGCCCAAGAAACAGATTGTTTTTTATATTGATCCCGCGACTCCTAAAAAATGGGTTCCTTACCTTATTGAAGGAGTGAATGATTGGAATTCGGCATTCGAGGCCGCAGGTTTCAAGAATGCTATTGTTGGTAAAGAAGCCCCTACATTAGAGGAAGATCCAACATTCAGTACGGAAGATGCACGTTATTCGGTGATTCGTTATTTTGCTTCCGAGATTGAGAATGCTTACGGTCCCCGTATTTCTGACCCAAGATCGGGCGAGATAATAGAAAGTCATGTGGGTTGGTACCATAACGTGATGTCCTTATTGCGCAATTGGTTCTTCGTACAGACTGCCGCTATCAATGAGGAAGCACGCGGTGCAAAATTATCTGACGAACAGATGGGACAGTTGATTCGTTTTGTTTCTTCGCATGAATTAGGCCATAGTTTAGGTCTGTTGCACAATTTCGGTTCGAGTTATGCATTTGATGTAGATTCTTTACGTTCACCATCTTTTACTGAAAAAAATGGTACAGCTCCTTCTATTATGGATTATGCCCGTTTTAACTACGTGGCGCAACCAGGTGATGGGGTAAAGAATATCTACCCTAAGATCGGAGCATATGATCGCTTTGCTATTGATTTTGGCTATCGTCATCACGGAGGCAGAACTCCTGAGCAAGATCGTGATTGGTGGGAAATAAAAATTCAGGAGAAGGCTGGCGATCCATTGTATTACTATGGTAAGCAAGGGTCTATGGATCCGAGAGCGCAAAGCGAAGACTTGGGTAATGATGCTGTCAAAGCGGGCGAATACGGTATTGCCAATTTGAAATATATCCTTCCTAATTTGGAAAAATGGACTTACGAAGAAAATGGCAGCCTAGAAGATACCAAAGATCTGTACAAAGATTTAATCGGACAATATCGCCGTTACATCAATCATGCTATCGCCTATGTGAGTGCCATGACTGAGGATTACAAAACGAAAAGCGAAAAAGGGGCTGTTTATACTTACGTTAGTAAGGAGAAGCAGCAAGGAGCTGTTGCTTTTGTAAACAAACATGTATTTGAAACCCCGTATTGGTTGTTGGATACAAGCTTAATGAAGCGTATCGATTACGGTACGATGGCGAATAAAGTGCAGGAGATGCAGAATCAAGTATTGACATCGCTGTTAGAGACTTATGGCTTTGCGCGTATGATCGATAATGAATTTAAGAATGGGGATAAAGCCTATACGGTCAACGAATTGTTGGCTGATGTGTCCAATTCGATTTTCCGTGGAGCAAAAGACGATATGTTCAAGCGTGGTCTACAGCGTGCTTATGTCGATCGTCTTGGTGTCATGTTGAAGTTGGATAAACCGGTACAAGAGACTGCTTATGCAGCCGCAGGTTTGACACCTTACAATCCTAACCTTTCTGATATGCGTATTTTGATTTTGGGTGCTTTAAATGACACGGAAGTACGGGTTAAGAAGTTGGCAAAAGGTAGTAAAGGTTTCGAGTCTGACCACTATGCTGATTTATTACGTCGTATCGAAGCGATTAGAAAAATCAATTCATAGCGTTTAGAAAATTACTTTAAGTTTTAGAAACTCCTAATAGGCCCTGTGCCGTTAGGAGTTTTTATTTAGTAGCTTAGTTTTTTGGTATTATAAAAAAAGTGGTCACACATGATAAGATGTGTGACCACTTTTTATAAATAAGAAGCTATAATTATTTCGAAGTAGTCAACCTACTCGCAGCGACCTTATCTGTTAAAAATACTAGGGTTCCGTTTGTAGGAGCAAGTAGCTGCGAAGGGTATTCCTGCACATTTCTTGCACCTTCTAATACCTCATACAATGCATTGGTCTTCTTCTCGCCGAAAGTAAGTACAGCAATGTTTTTAGCCTTATTGATGAGCGGAGCCGTTAGCGTGATTCGATACATGCTTTGAGGCTCTAGGTAATACGCATCTACCCATTTCTTTTCTTCATTGAGCACAGCGGTATGCGGGAATAAAGATGCGGTATGACCGTCGTCGCCCATGCCTAATAAAATTAGGTCAAATGCACCATCCTCACCCACGATAGCTTTTATCGTTGCTTCGTATTGTACTGCATATTCCTCTGCTGTTGCTGTTTCACTATACATCGCATAGATCTGTTCTTTTGGAATTGGAACATGGTTTAATAATGTTTCAAATGCCATTGTCGTATTACTACGCTCGTCTTCGAATGGTACCCAGCGCTCATCGCCCCAGAAGACAAACACTTTTTGCCAATCTATCAGGTCCCGATATGCTGCAGATGCAAGTAGCTTATGCAAAGCTATAGGTGATGAACCACCAGTGAGTGCCACGGTGAATTTTCCTCGTTCAGCTATTGCTTTCTTTGCGGTATCTACAAACAGAGCGGCAGCCGCTTCAGTCAATAATTGTGTGTTTTCAAATATCTGTATCAATTTCTCAAACTTTTAATGTATAACTATACTCAACTCATCTAGTTTGGCTAAAAGCCCATTTATCTGGATTTGTGATGTGCATTTACAGCCCATACGTGTCCATTCTGAGCAACCAGAGCCTCTGCGTTTTCTGGTCCCCAGGTTCCCGAAGCATAATTCGGGAAATCAAGCGTACTTCTGCTTTCCCATGCCTCCTGGATTGGAGTGATTACGTCCCAAGCTTCTTCCACTTGGTCCGAGCGCATGAATAGCGTAGCATCACCATTAAGGGCATCAAGCAATAGCGTCTCGTAAGCTTCCGGAGATTGCGTAGAGCAGGTATCGTAATCGAAAACCATTTCCGAAGGATTTAGAGCCATTGTCAAGCCAGGACGTTTTGTCATAAAACGCAGACGGATATCCATCTGAGGCTGTATATTTATAGTTAGCTTGTTAGGCATTAGATTGTCCATCTGTCCATCAGAGAACGTAGAGTGTGGTACAGGCTTAAACTGTATCGTAATCGAAGAGTGTTTCTCTTGCATACGTTTACCAGTTCTCAAATAAAAAGGTACACCTTGCCAGCGCCAGTTGTCTAAAAAGAACTTAACAGCGACAAAAGTTTCCGTATTCGATTCTGGACTGACTCCTTCTTCTTCTCGGTACCCAGGTACCTTTTT
>JAITLW010000083.1 GCA_031277715.1 Sphingobacterium sp.
CCAGCGAAAGACCATATACTGCTAATTTCTTATTCATTTTCATAACTTTACAAATAATGTTTTCTATATATCCCTATTTACTGAACAAAGCAAATGCCAAAAGTAGAGGATAAAATATAAACCAATGGCGCAAGTCTTTGTTTTATTTAATTTTGTGGCGGAATCTCTAACTTCGGCAACTTCACTGGAGCAGGACGGCCTTGAGCATCCCATGTCTTGAAAGAACTTGCAATATAATTTAATAAATCATACTGCCCCCAGTTCTTTGAAAGCTCATAGGAAGGACGATATATCTCCATGAAATTTTGAAGCTGTTCTCCTTCCAAACCTGTATGCTCTGCAACAGCAGCTTTTGTAAACAACCGGTCAACTGCAATCTCATTAACCTCACGATTCATATATTTCTCGAACCGCTTCATGTTTTTTGCTTCTCTACCGAAAAGGTTATATAATGCTGTAGCAGGGCTACTCAAATAAGTCCCTACTTTATTCTTACCTCCGTTATAAATACCTTTTTTCTCGTAATCCCGTAGAATATCCTCCATCTCTTGCTGTCTGGTCTTCCGAGCTACAACTACAGTTTCAATCTGCATACCGGGTTGCATCTCCAATACCAAATCATCCAAGGTGTAGAGGACCGTCTTCAAAGGACCATAGCCTACCTTGGTAATAGAAAGGCTATCCCCGATCATTGCATCTATATAAAAAACACCAAAATTATTAGAAGTAACCTTTCTGTTCGTTTTAAGGTTGATCACATTCACGTCTGCCAGACGAATTCCAGTGCTCTTTTCCAGAACCAATCCAGACACCTTTGGCAACTCTGTCATCTGCGCCATTCCCTCCTTCATTGAAAAAAACAAGACAGGGAATAAGATTGCTATTTTTATAAAAAAATTAATCATTGTGGTACGAATGTAAACAAATATTGGACTGCAGAATGTTAAAAAGTATTAAACAGTTTTTTACTTAAACGGATAGAACACAAAATTTGCCCCCTCTGGAACAACGACAAATAAGCACATAAAATCTTCTGCCTTTTTAAAGTTCTTTTCGAAATAAGCCTTTCTGTCCGACTGAATAACGCCTTTATCCACAAACTCTTCTAAAGAACTTGCATTAATAGTCCATTTTGTATTAAGCTCACTCCTATCCAATATCACCTCGCCGATGGTTACATCATGCTGATGCGCAACAAAAATTGGATACAGCGTATAGCCCTCAGCAATCATTTCACTTGAAATTTCCTTTATAGATTCACTATAAAAGTCCAAGTCAACCTTCAAGCTCGACAAGGGACTAGGTTTTGCAGCCTCTTGTCCATCGCCCGCAGCAGGGGGCTGATTATTTAAAAGATCTCTTAAATCCATTTTGTACTATTTTAATACGAGTAAAACAACATTTTCAACATGCTGTGTCTGCGGGAACATATCGACAGGCTTAATCCGAACAACACGATACTTCTCATTCAACATCTCCAAATCACGCGCTTGCGTAGCAGCATTACAGCTTACATACACAATCTTTTCAGCCTCCATTTCTAAGATACGCTTGACCACATCGGGATGCATACCTGCACGCGGAGGATCCGTGATCAGCACATCAGGCTTACCGTGTTCAGCTATAAAATCTACGGTCAATACATCTTTCATATCGCCAGCAAAAAACTTCGTATTACCGATATTATTGATAGACGAATTAATCTTTGCATCTTCGATAGCAGACGGCAAATACTCTACACCTACAACCTCCTTCGCATTACGGGCGACAAAATTAGCTATTGTCCCGGCTCCGGTATAGAGGTCATAAACAAGCTCCGTGCCCTGTAAACCAGCAAAGTCCCTGGTGATTTTATACAATTCGTAAGCCTGGCGAGAGTTCGTCTGGTAAAAAGATTTTGGCCCTACCTTAAACTTCAACCCCTCCATCTCTTCGTAAATAAAATCCCTACCACGGAAGACATGGATATCCTGATCGAAAATCGTATCGTTTTTCTTTTGATTGATAATATATAGCAACGATATTATCTCCGGGAATTGCGCCGCTATGTATTCCATCAATAGTTCTACCTGCCCCTCCTCTGGATAAGCAAAAACAACGATAACCATAACCTCACCTGTAGAAGAAGTCCGGATAATCAAATTACGCAATGCACCTTCATGCATACGCAGATCGTAAAACGAAATTTGATTATCAACCGCAAATTTCCGGATAGAGTTCCGTAATTTATTAGAAGGCTCTTCCTGTAAAAAACAGTGCTCTATATCGAGGATTTTATCAAAACGACCTGGAACATGAAAACCTAAGGCATCCATATTATTGGTATCTGTAGCTTCATCTACGTTGGTCAACCAGCGTTTATTAGAAAACGTATATTCTAATTTATTACGGTAGTATTGAGTCTGCTCAGAACCTAGAATAGGCTCCATACTTGCTGTATCGACCTTACCGATACGAGACAGGGCATTATCAACTGATTGTTGTTTAAACTTGAGCTGAGCACCGTACTCCATGTGTTGCCACTTACAGCCTCCACATACGCCAAAGTGAGGACAGAATGGGTCTATCCGGTACGGCGACGGAGAAAGAATCTCAGTAACACGTCCCTCAGCAAAACTTTTTTTCTTACGTTGCAGCTCAACATTAACCACATCTCCCGGAATCGCCTTCTCGATAAATAATACTAAATCATCATGACGTGCCACACCTTTTCCCTCTTCAGCAATATCAAAAATCTCGACATTGTTTAAGCTTCTTTTTTCTTGCGGTATTCTTCTTCCCATATGTCTGCAAAAATACATTTTTAACAGCATATTAACACCATGTTATAATAGGGAACCGCAGTTATCGAAATAGGTTAAATTGAACAGCCTAGCCCTAGGCAAGCGTAGCCTGAACCAAATAAGGTAAAATCTCTTTTTGGAAAGAGATAAAGTTTTTCTTCACATCTGCATCGGTCACAGCCGTGAAAGCAAATGAAAACACAATATTTTTACTTGTCTTAATTAAAAAAGTCAGCTTCTCTTCAGCGATCGTATTCCCAATAGCCTCATTTTGAATAAAAGAACTCAACAGCAAGAACTCAAGATCATCCGACAGCGTCTTTAGATACTCCTGCGCATTAGTCGACTCACGTATAAACTCCCATCCAACAAACTCATTACAAACGGTATAAGTAACCCGGCTCACCCTCAAAATCGTATTAGCCAAAAAAGTGGAAAGATCCTTCTCCCGCACACCGGAACTCAAGATATCTTGCACATTCTCACGTATATAGCCCATAAGGACCTCGTGCAAAATCGACTCTTTAGAAGAAAAATACTTATAAAAGGTAACTTTGGATATATTGGACTGTTTAGCCAATTCGTTTACACTGGTTTTATTATAGCCATATTTACGAAACAAATCCCGTGCAGCTTTCTTAATAACAACGACCAGATCTTCCTGACTCATAATCAATTAGAAACAGTATAAGTGGTTCCAAATTTCCCTACTCGATAGGGCTTTAAGGGACATTCAGCAATAGCAAGGGGAGAACCGTCTTTTAAAAGCCATTTAGCCCCACTCACAGGGTCATGTGCAATAGAAGAACCATAGAGCTCAACCCGATTTCGCTTCTCCGGATTGACAGGACTGCATCGGTCAAAGGCAACAAAACCGTCCCCAGTATTGTACACAATCAATCCACAAACGCCCCCATCAACATAGTCAGCTCCCATAGCGGCAAACAACTTGGGGTGTGAGCCCTGTGAAAAGCTGGAATGCACCGTAGTATTAGGTATTACATTGCAACCACTACTACCACAACTCCCGAGCAGAGTGCTAAAAAAAGCGAATGCAATGTAAATCCCGATATACTTCATTATATAATCTCCGTTTCAAACTGCGACAAGAATCGAGCGTCATTCTCAGAGAAAAGACGTAAATCTTTTATTTCGTATTTCAGATTAGTGACGCGCTCTATACCCATTCCAAATGCAAATCCACTGTACTTCTTACTATCAATACCACAGTTTTCCAGAACATTAGGATCTACCATTCCACAACCTAGAATCTCAACCCAGCCAGATCCCTTACACAAGTTACAACCTGCACCTTTACATATCGTACACGAAATATCCATCTC
>JAITLW010000132.1 GCA_031277715.1 Sphingobacterium sp.
ATTGCAACTTTAATATATCTCCATTTCATTGTCAAAGCAGATTGGATTGCCAAAGCTTCTCTTGTTTTTACGATTTTGATGTTAGGTTTTTTTCCAGTAAATGGTGTCCTGACAGGAACAGGCTTGGAATCTCCTATCGTAAATTACAATCCTGACGACTTTTTGGGCATAAGAATACTCACAATACCGATCGAAGATGCTGTATATGGTTATACCCAATTCCTTTTGATCTTATATTTTTTCAAAAGTTTTAAAAGAGACTAAAAACGCAAACCAGTACTAGAAAATCATAAATCATTTAAACTAACAAGTTATGAAAACAAGTCTTGGAATATTAAATATTGCCGCTCTTTTACTCACTGTATCTATTAGTTACTTGTCTAACTTGGGATTTTTGAATGGCGAAACAATGGCGAGTATATCGGCAAAACATCAAACACTGTTTACACCTGCAGGATATGCCTTTTCTATCTGGGGTATTATTTATTTGGCATTGACGGGTTTTGTGATTTACTATAGTCCCCGAACGAAAAGGTCCAGTAAGAAAGAAAAAGTGGTTTTAACTATCGGATGGTGGTTTGTCCTATCCTCTGTCGCCAACAGCTTGTGGGTAGTCACATGGATGTATGGATATACCTTCATTTCTATAATTTTAATGCTTTTAATTTTTGCCTCATTATTGATCATAATACAAAAAACAAAACCCGAAATAAAAAATTGCAGCGTGAAAACATGGCTTCTTCTACAATTGCCATTTCAACTATATGCTGGCTGGATTTCAGTAGCTTTGATTGCCAACATTGCCTTTTGGTTAAAAAAAGTAGAATGGAACGGCTTTGGTATTTCAGAACCTATCTGGACAATAATGATGATCATTATTGCTGCTTCTGTCCACTTGTACATGATATGGAAGCAACACATGCCCGTATTTGCTCTAGTTGCTGTATGGGCGTTCATTGCAATCGCGGTGGCCAATCAACAAGTTAACTACGCTGTTGCCGCTACGGCATTAAGTCTGGCGGTATTCATATTTCTAAATATTGCTATCTATGCTTTTGTCAGAAAATCAGCCCAATAAAAAAATAGGGGGGGTACCAGCGGTCAAAAGCGTTCTCTAAAAATTTATATATGGAAAGAAATAAAGTTGTGCTTGTAGACAGGAATGATAATGCTACCGGAGAAATGGAGAAGATACTCGCACATCAGCAAGGTAAGCTACACCGGGCCTTCTCTGTTTTTATTTTTAACGATAAAGGTGAACTACTCTTGCAGCAAAGAGCTAAAAATAAATATCACGGCGGAGGTCTATGGACAAATACTTGCTGTTCCCATCCCCAATGGGAAGAAGATGTACGTACTAGCGCCATAGAACGCCTGGACTATGAAATGGGGTTGCGTACTGATCTATCATTTGTATTTTCATTTATATATCATGCTCCTGTTGAGAATAATCTGACAGAACACGAATTGGATTACATTTTTATCGGTTATTCTAACCAACATCCCGTCCCAAATCAAGAGGAAGTTCAAGACTATAAATGGATGGGTACAAATACAATACTTTTGGACATAATTGAGAATCCATCGCACTATACGGTTTGGTTTAAATCAGCTCTACCGACATTGCTTTCAAAGATACAGTTATGCAAAAAAGATTTATTGGAAGAGGAACGTGTTTCAAAGGGCTAGCAAACACCTTGAATTAAAACTGATAAAACTTTGTATCTTTAGATTGACTAGGCGCCAGCTGTGTTGAATTTCAAGGCAACAGCGAACGCCCCATTATAGGCTTAGTCCCCCCCCGGAGGAAGAGAAGGAAGAAAAATAGGTAAGAAAGAGCCTAGTCTAGGTAAAGAAGTATAAACTAAAAACACTAAGCAACTATGGAATCTGTAGTCTACGATATAATCAATATTATAGAAAAGGGCTGCCAAAAAGCCTATCAGGCCATTAATACTTCTATGGTCGAAACTTATTGGCTAGCTGGCAAACGGATCGTAGAGGACGAACAGCAAGGACAATCGAAAGCCGTCTATGGCGACTCTCTTTTAAAGACATTATCCAAGAAGCTTTCCGAAAAACTAGGCAATGGTTAATCGCCTGCTAACTTGCGGAATTTCAGACAGTTTTACTTGACGCACCCCGATATTCAAAAATGCTACGCACTGCGTAGCAAATTGAGTTGGACGCATCACCGCACAATAATGCGCGTGGAAAACGAGCGTGCGAGAGAATATTACATACGTGAAGCGGAAGAACAGAATTGGAGTACGCGCGTCTTGGAACGTAATGTTAATTCACTCTATTACGAAAGAATCCTTTCTTCAAATGATAAAAAGGCAGAGGTACAGTACAGTGCAGAACAAGAAAAAAATCGGCCAGAGGACTTTATCAAAGATCCTTATGTATTTGAGTTCTTAAATATACCGCAATCGATAAACATCTCAGAAAGGAATGTGGAATCGGCACTCATTCAGAATCTTCAACAGTTTTTGTTGGAACTAGGCAAAGGTTTTTCTTTTGTAGGTCGGCAATATAGAGTGAGTACAGAATTAGAACACTTCTACATAGATCTGGTATTTTACAACTACCTACTAAAGAGCTTCGTACTGATAGACCTCAAGGTCGGAAAACTTACGCATCAAGATATTGGACAGATGGATATGTATAGAAGACTGTTTGATGACCTCAAAAAACCAGAAGGTGACAACCCAACAATAGGAATAATATTGTGTACTGAAAAGAGTGAAACAGTAGTAAAATATTCTGTAATGAACGACAGTCAACAGCTCTTTGCTACGAAGTATATGATGTACTTACCTTCGGAAGAAGAGCTCGTAGCAGAAATAGAGAGAGAGAAAAACCTATTGCGAGAGCAAGGAGTCACATATGGAAAAGGAGTCTGATCTAGCTGGATGTTAAAAACTTACCAAAACAAAAAGAAAACCAAAAGAGGATAAAAGTAAGGGGGAACCATAAGCGACGGCGAGCGCCCCATTATAGGAATAGTACCACATCCGGAGGAAGAGAAGGAAGAAAAATCCACGACAAGGAACTCGCCGAAGACAATCTGGCTTGCTACGCTAGCCCCATATCCTATGATTTAACCTTCCAATAACCACCGGTCTTTGGAGCGCCTATAAATTCGATTTTTCCTTGTTCTCGTAATTCTTTTAACCATCGCTCTAAGGTGCGGTCCGTCACGTCAAAATACACTTTCAATTTACTCAAGTTTAACCCAGGATTATCTGTGACAACTTCTAGTAGCTTATTTACTCCGACATTTACTCCGACATTTACTCCGACATTTGGGTCCGAAGAACTGCTTTTCTGTGCTCCCGCAAATACCCTGACAAAAAAACCTCCTTGCACAACCTTAAAGTCTGGTGCTGGTAATCCATGGTCTAAAAATAGCGCCCGGACACGTTTTATGCCAGTTCCATAACGTTCGATAAGCCCCATATCCTTAAATATCTTGGCCACCTGTAAATTTCTAGGGTACGAAATATAATCATCCGATAGTAGCTTTTCTATAGTAACCTGTTCAGGCAATGAGCCTGAGTTAAAAAAGACGACACTATCGGGAAATACTTTGACAAGAGAATGAATACCTGACATGTAATCGCGGTGCACGATCATATTAACCACGAGCTCTCGGATACCTTCTAATGGATATTGCCAGCGCTCTGTATTCTGTAGTTGCTCTGTAATGATGATTTCCTTATTAATGTGCTTTCTTACAAAATCCATTACTTCTTCTACTTCAGTGATAATATCTGTCGATAAGGTAACATCATCTTTTATAACCGTCTCTGAAGCAAAGTGTCCCATTTGTATAGTCGTGTGATAAGTGTCTTCCTTACAAAAAAGCAAATAACATGCGTTGCTAACTTGCTGTCCATCCACTAGTTCTTGCTTTTTCAAGAATTGATCAATGGTATCGATACCGATATTGGGGCTACGACTTTTTACCCTATCTAAAACGCGCTGTACCTTATCTAACGAGATGTCATCTATCCCAATCTTGTCACGCATTAAATAATCCCAGCTAGAATTTACAGTCCTAAGATGCATCTGCGAAACCTCACTGACAGACATCAGGTGATTGGCATTACGGACTCTCTTATAATATTTCCCTTTAAAGGAAACAGGTTTCACAGGATAACTGGGCATGCGAAATACCACAACGTGCTTACCTTCATCTCCGATAAGGTCGACCTCTGGACTCAAAGAAGGTTGGGTTTTTAGCTTTACTTCATTAAGCCATTTCTGAATCGTCTCCTTGCCGAGGGATACTCCTTGAGCAATGCCACTATCGTCAACACCTATGTATACCACTCCTCCTTTGGAGTTGGCAAATGCCACCAAAGTAATTACCACTTCATCCTGAAAGGAATTCTTAAACTCAACTGTATCAGATTCACTCTTGCCGATACTTGACGTTTGTTCAACCTGAGATTGCATGTCTGCCGGCTTACTCACAATCTAGATATCTATCTACTGGTTAATCATTTAAACAACAAAAGTAATGTTAAAGATTGAAAAGACAAAAACATATGAACTTACTATTCTTAAATCTAGCAACCTCTCTATTTATACTTCTCGTACTTCCTATCTCTATATTCTACGTATACACATTCTATCATTTAATGAATAACCCGAAAATGGATGGCAATCGTACATTTTGGATTATAGCGCTATTGGTCGCTTCGGGACTGGCGATGATATGCTACTGGATATTTGGAAAAGATAGAAACAAAAAACCAACAAAGATTGCTCTTTTTTTCATCTTATTAGACTTTAAGAACTTCCACCATCGTTAAAACTGCTGCCACATATTATCCGGTATACGAGGTGTCCGTTGTGGCTCTATCTGCTTCCAGCTTCGATATTCAAAATTTCGACTAACGACCCAGTAATAGCGCCAGCGCCAAAAGCATAAAGGATTGATCCGATAGATCCGAAATACCTGCTTATTTTCTTCCGAAGGATGTCTTTCTCTTGCAAAACGTGCAACGGTCCAGTCGCTAATCCAAGGCTGTAATACATCTAAGAATTGTATATAAGTGAACGATGCGTCTGCATTGGAATAGCGGAAATGGTCTCCGTCCACTCTTTTTAAAATCTCCGTATTGATAACAGGAAGATTGACAACAATAAAAAACACAAAAATTGTTATAAAAACTGCTCTTTTTTTCATCGGTATATTCTTTACTTATCTATTAATACTTCTGACAACTAAGATTGTCATGAGAACTATCGTCTAATTACAATTTGTACTAATTGGTGGGTCAATCCTACCAACACCGATTTCTGCAAAAAGATGAGCCTGCTGTAAATTCTTCAAAGTAACATACAATCCACTCGGAACAATAAAGCCGTTGTTATTAATCTGTCCGGTAGGTGGATTCATCGTGTTAAAAACATCCGTCGCATAATGCACGCAGTTATTGTCATTCAGATCATAGTCATTTTGTGCCAACGATAAGGAGGTAGAAATAGCCAAGTCAAACTTCTGTTTATCGAGATTAAGATGATATCTGGCATCGCTCTGCCGATCAGGGTTTCCAGACTCCTCACCAATAGCACTGGCGACCGGTAACATAGTCGCCGATACGGTACCTGCCGCCGGATAAAACCCGTAGGTGAGCCGCTGATGCTGGCTCCCATTCGTTTTCTCCAACGTAATGTAGGCATGACCGGGCTTGTCCGACAGGCCTACCAATCCATTGTGGGCATGCAAAGTAATGCGATATTTAGTATTCGAATTGTCTGGAATTGTATTAAAGCAATTTAACCGATTTTGCAGATTAATGGTCACCATTGGAGCGACCGCGGTAAAAGTCGTACTGGAACCTCCGCTACCGCCCCCTGTCCCTCCTGTTCCTCCTGTCCCTCCTGTTCCTGGCATCTCTGGGTTACAGTAACTTTCCATTTCTTTTATATTGAAAGAGAAATTTGTATTAGAGATACACTGAAATGGAGGAGGCGTTTGTTGAAATATACTATTTAAATGAAAATATGCTGTCGGTTCGGAATTAAAGTTTAACAAATTATCTGCATGAATAACAAAATAAGGATGCCTATATTCAACATAAGTCCCAACGCCTTGAGATTGATAATATTTTTCTAACTCATAAGGTAACCAGCTTTGTAACATCCACTCATCTAAGCCAGCATCACAATATAAACCATTGGCAAACATAATTTGCAGTTTAAAGGCTAATTGACATTTATAGCTGTAAGGGTCCATATATGACATTAAACTCATTGGCGCTCCACTTTCTGACCTCAAAGTGGAAGTAGAAGGCCGGACCAAGCTAGAAGAAGCTCGTTTATATGGATGATCTGATTCTTTTTGTTTAAGCTTCTTATGTTCATCAAATAACTCTGGATGCAACTTATAATTAAATCGTTCTAGAGATTGCAACACAAATACTACATCGGAACGTAGGCTATCATCTATATTCTTTAAAGAATGAAGACTCACTAAATCTTGCTTAGATATAGCTCCTGTTGCATCACTACTAAAATATAAATAGCCCTTGACAGATTTATCATCATGCAAAAAGGGTATAATATAACTGAAATGTTTATCCCCGCTTACTCCAAATCGCATTACTGGTTTATTATAAAGCTTCTCTTTTTCAATAGTGCTAAAATCGCCACTTTTCAACGACTGTTGAATCAATAAATTGTACTCATCGATTTCCTCTTTTGAAATACTGACAGGGCTTCTTAAATTGTCATAAATATTTTTTTGACATGCTAAAAAAGAAAATAGCACAAATAAGAGCGAAATATTACGCATAAAATTTAAGTTTTTAATAGTTTTATAATAGAAAGCCTCCTCTAATGTTGGATAACTCTTAATTTAATTAAGATATTTTTTTGACCTCTCCGTCTACCTTATTTTAAATCTCGGTATTAATAACAGGAAGGTTGACAACAATAACAAACACAAAAACTGTTACAAATTGCTCTTCTTTTCATATAAATATTGGTTTCTAGTGTACATTAAACCAAAAATACAAGTTCGTCTTTTAAAGAAATTTGATAAAAGGCAAAAAATCAAAAAAGGAAAAGAGGTTATTTTTTGCTTCTGACACGGCTTAGCGTAGATTGTGTAATCCCAAGGTAGGATGCGATATAACGTAATGGAACTCTTTTTAATATAAATGGGTACAACTTCACAAGCTGCTCATAGCGTTCCTGGGCAGATAACATCCGTAGCGTATTTGCTTTTTCTTCGCTTTTGATATAATAAGCTTCGGTTAAACTCCTCCCTATATAATTAAATTCCATATGCTTTTGATAAAGATTCATCAGGCTTTCGTAACTTAAGACCACAACCCAAGAATCTTCTAAAGCTTCCATAGCTTCAAAACTGGGTGACTGATTGTAAAAACTGGACACCGAAATGGCCAGATCACCTTCAAAAAGCAACCATGATGTAATATCATCACTATTCCTATCCCGATAGAATGTCCGAACAGCCCCTTCCAATATGAAATATATGTTTTTATGGATGTGTCCAATATCTGCGAGCATGGTCCGCTTGGGGTATCTGATTACTTTACTGCACAGAGATATATCCGATCGCAATGCGTCCGTAATGGGAAAAATAGTATTAAAAAAATCAAATATTACCCTAAAGGCATGCTCTTTGTCCATAAAATATCCAAAACCGATAATAAACAATGGTCCCTGATTGGCGTTGTCCCCTAATTTAGGTAAAAGAGTCTAAAAATTCATTATACAGTAGCCAACAAGTTGATCTAGCAACAAAACAGGCCAACCTCATTTATCTAATATTTTTAGTATATTTATGCTAATTATAAACAAGAGAAAATTAGGAGTAAGAACCTGAAAAATGAAATCATACTTTATCAGACCGATGACTTACCGGAACGTATCGAAGTCCGCGTAGATGAAGACACTGTTTGGTTATCACTGAATCAGATGGCTCAATTATTTGGACGAGACAAATCCGTTATATCACGACACTTAAGTAATATCTACAAGGAGGGGGAATTAATCCAAAACGCAACTGTTGCAAAAAATGCAACAGTTCAATTAGAGGCTGGCAGAGATGTAAAAAGAGAAGGATTAAAAGCATAAAACAGCGGAATTAAACTAGCTATGACAAAAGAACTGGAAATATCGCAGAAGCAAATTGAAAACAGAATCTTCACAATTCGCAACGAACAGGTTATGTTGGATAGAGATATAGCGGAAATGTATCAAGTAGAAGTGAAAAGACTAAATGAGCAAGTCAAGAGAAATAGAGAGCGTTTCCCTGAATCGTTTCGTTTTCAACTGAGTGATATGGAAAAAAATAAACTGGTCGCAAATTGCGACCGGTTTGAAACATTAAAGTATACTTCTACAAATCCCTATGCTTTTACCGAACAAGGAGTAGCTATGCTCTCGGCTGTTTTAAGAAGCGACATCGCCATTAAAGTAAGCATCCAAATAATCAATGCTTTCGTTCAGATGAGAAAATTGGTTGGTCAGGAGACAATACAGCACCTGCGACTATCAACTATTGAAAACAAATTGCTTGAACACGATCAGAAATTTAATAGACTTTTCTCTGCCTTAGAAAACGCAAATAAGCTTTTCATTTAAAATATGTTAAAAATAAAAAAGATGAAAAATTAAACAATATCTTGAATGTTAATATTTTATCTGAATAAAAAAGCTAAGATTAATGAAGACATTCGTAAATATCGCTGTGGCGACTCTTTTGTTGCTACTAGGAGGATCTACTGTATCTGAACAACAGAAGATAAATCTTTTACTTTCATTCAGCGGACAGTATGCTGAAAGTGATTTTAACATCACGGTAAATGATGGGATAAACAGAGAAATTTTCGCTCCCTATGCACACCTTTCGATCATATACAAAGGCGATCAGTCTTATGATTACTTTATCGGCCCGAATCCCGCAGAATTATATTAAACAGTAATTTAAGTAGACTCTGAAAATGAATAAAATTATAACACCTTTAATCCAACTACTTTTTCTTTTAATTGTTCAAATTGGGTATTCCCAGGATAATTTTACAGCTAGGATAAGTATTGAAATACCTGGCGTATCGAACGTAAAGTTGTCATTTGTTTTAGGCACGGCGTATTATGAGAATAGCTTAAATAGTTTTAAGGAAGAAAAACATCAACAGAGTATTATCATATCAGGCAGGATTGAAAACCCATATCTTTGTGAATTGGTGATAAACGATTCACACTATTCAAAACCATTTATGATTTACGAAGGTAATAACAACCTAAGAGTTGTAGAAGTAAATGGCAGTTATATTGTACTCCGGGAAGACAGTCAAAACGATTACCTTATGTTTAATTACTTAAGTTCCTCTTACCCTAAATCTGGTGACATATACGCTTACCTGGCTAAGAAAGAATTAGGTAATATTGCTGAAAGGGATTCTTTGTTACGAGATTCTTATGCACAAACTGATACAATTTTATACAACTATACTAAACTGTATCCCAAATCTTATTATGGGCTATGGTTTATAGCGAATTTAATAAGATTTGGATATAATGATATTCATGGAGAAGCCTTTTCAAACCTTTCGATTGATTTAAAAGACAGTTTTCTGGGTAAGATTGTTAAGACTGAAATTGACGGATATTCTAAAACATCTGTTGGAAAGCACATTCCCGATATTTCCTTTCAAGACTCTACATCTAAAGATGTTAATTTGTTAAAATTGGTGGATAAAAAAGAGTTTACATTACTTTCTTTTTGGTATCACAACTGCGGTCCCTGTATCAGCAAATTTCCTGATTTAAAATCTATTCATGAAAAATATTCTGATTCGTTTCAGGTAATAGGCATATCTACAGATGACAGGAGTAATAAAGACCAATGGCTTCTAACGTTGTCAAAGCACAAACTCCCTTGGGTCAATCTTATTGATTTAGAACAGCAGTCGTATAACAATTTTAAAATACAAGTGTTCCCTTTTAGTTATTTGGTAAATCGCAGAGGAGAAATTATCAAAATTAATCCCTCAATTGTAGAGCTTAATAAATTTCTGAATCATAAATAGCGCTACATTCCTGATGTGAAATGTCTTCCTGCCAAATAACATCGGGTATTACGCAGGAAACGACCTTCGCTCATGTATTAGTAATAAAAAAACTAACACCAGATAATCCAAAATTTAATTCCAGATATCCCAAAGTTGAGAGGTTAGGTATAGGGTGCCTAACAATTTGTAAAAATCCCCCACCACTGCAGTCATCGGCAATGATGGGGGATTATAATTATATTATCGACAGAAGTTATGGAGCTTCTGGATACAACACAAACTTAAATAGTCGCTCCGCAGACAGGTACTGAGCAGCCAACTGTTGCAGCTCTTCCTTCGTGACACTTTTTAAACGTTCATCGGCGGAGAATACACGCAACGGATCTTTTTGATCAATCTCTGTGCTCAACAGGTATGATAACCAGAATCCATTCTGAAGAAGAGCCTGCTGATTAGCCAAAAGCTTCTCCGCTATAAACTTATCAATATCCGCTTGTTCAGGGCCCTCTTTTCTTATTTTTTCGATTTCTTCTACGGCCGCTTCTGTGAGCTTATGTACCAACTGAGGATCTGTTGTAAAGGAGATGTTCAATCCAAAACGCTCCCTTGGTATCCTTGAAACAGATGGCGATACACTAATGCTGTACACTCCACTTTCCTTCTCCCTCAAACGTTGCAATAGCTTTATATTGACACAGCTGGATAGTGCTTCCATCAGCATACTGTTTCTATCAGAGTATTCAAAGTCTCCTAGATAAGCCATTGCTACCGTCGCTTTCTCTTCCTTTCCTTTTTTAATATCTAGATCAAACCCTTTGGCTGGAGGGTAGCTCGCATTGTCTACAAACTGCTCTTTTCTGCCCATATTGGGCAGGGTCCCCAGATACTGGGCCGCATACTGTTCCATTTCATCCGGATTAAAATTACCAACAATCACAAAGGTAAAATCTGACGCATCAGCAAAGCGATCTTTAAATATCTCTAATGCCCGATCGAGATTAATCTGGTCGATTTTGTCTTCCGTCGGTCCAGTTTTTCTTGGATCATTATTATACAACACCCGTGCTATGGAATCCGAGAAGAAAGTTCCGGCATTGTTGAGGCGGTTTTCTAATCCTATTTTAGACTTCTCGAGGTTTGCTTCGATCAACTCTCGATCTAGCCGTGTTTGATAGAAAAAGGCATGGATCAGCTCGAAGGTTGTTTTTAAATCCTTCTGTACGGTACTCGCCTTTATTCCCTCACCGATTTCATTGATATAAGGAGAGACAGACACACTTTTACCACTGAGATATCGGGACAATTGCAAAGCATTAAATGGTCCCAATCCACTGGAGCCCACGATAGAAGTCGCATTGACCGCAGACTGAAAGTCTTCCAGATCATACAGCGAATATCCGCCCGGGCTAAAAGACGTAATCTGGATTTCATCATTCATAAAATCAGTCGGCTTCATGATTACTTTTACCCCGTTACTCAGCAATATCGTACGGGATCCGATCCCATCATCCAGCTTCCGCTCCACAATCGATGCTGGAACCGGCAGATCAACCACCAGATTATCTGCGCTAGCTTCCTCTTGATAAGCTCCAGGCTGTACCTTACTGGCCGCATCAATCCAGGTCAGTAACTGCTTTTCTCCGGGCAATTCATTTGCTTTATTTTTAGGGGCCAACAATACCATATCCCTATTTTTAGCGTCAGCATACATAGATGCATGTTTTTGTATATCTTGTAATGATACTGCTTCTATGTTTTTCAACAGAATGGGAAATATATAATCAAACCCAGGTGCTGGCTGTCCCTTTAGATAGAAGGCAAGGATTTCCTCCATATAACTCTGCGACCTTTTCTTACTTTCCTCCGCTTTGCTACGTTCTAAGGATGTCCGGTAATTAGTCTTCGCCCGCTGTAACTCGTTGTCTGTAAACCCATATTGACGCACCTGCTCAAAAGCCTCATAAACAGCGAAAATACTCTCCTTCAGCTTACCTGGCTTGGGCGTGATACTGATCGAATTGGTCTCCAACCCTCCCAGCAACTCGCTACTTCCAAATCCTGCTGATAGAAAAGGGGTACCGGCTTTTCGCGTGAGCTCGCCCAACCTCGCATTCAACAGTTGCGTAAACAGGCCACGTTCCAGTGCAGTTTTATAATCCGTGGATTTAATGACCCGAAAAGCAGGGACCTTATAACTGATCTGCAAACTAGTCGAGGTTATTTCCTCGTCTGTAAAAGTCAGAAACTGGTTCTTTCCAGTCAGTTTTATAGCATAGTACTTACGCTGTGGTGCTTGCGCCGGATTCTTGAGATCACCAAATAAGCGGATCACTTCCTTCTCAATAGCCTCAGCATCGATATCTCCAACAATAATCAGTGCCTGCAAATCAGGCCTATACCAATCTTCGTAGAACTCACGGATTTCGCTGTATTTAAAATTCTTCAATACCTCTTCGGTCCCTATCGGCAACCTGTTCGCATAACGTGATCTATTGGTCAGCATGGGAAAAGTCTTCTCCTGAAGACGGCTTGATAAACCTCCACGTTGTCTTTTTTCTTCTAGTATGACCCCTCGTTCCTGATCAATTTCATCCTCTTCCAATAAAGCACCATGGGCCCAGTCTCTCATAATGACAAGTCCTTGCTTTAATAATTCGGGATCATTACTGGGTAAAGGAAGCTGATACACCGTCTCGTCAAATCCAGTATAGGCATTCAGGTCGGCCCCAAACCGAATTCCAGAACGCTGTAAATAATCCACTAACTCGTTTTTTGGAAAGTGGGTTGTACCATTAAAATTCATGTGTTCCAAAAAATGAGCTAACCCTTGCTGTTTGTCCGTCTCTAAGATAGCCCCGACCTTATTGGCCAGATACATCACCATCCGGTCCTTAGGCTCTACATTTCTTAGGATATAGTATTCAAACCCGTTTGGCAATACCCCTTTTTTCACTTTAGGATCCAGAGGAATCTCCAAAACCTTTTCTTCTTTCAAGTAAGCCTTTGTGTTCACATCCCTTTGAGCTACGACGGTCAGCTGTGTCAATAGCAAAGCTATAGTCCCTAAGGTCTTGATCTTTCTATAGTAGAAATTCATTATAATCTGATCTTTTTATGTTTAATTATCCAGTAATTCCAATATCCCTTCATTTCGGATGATTATCATCCCATGCTTATCCGCGCTGATACCATTCTGAGCGACATAGGGATAGGTTGGCACCGCATCCACCATCATTGTAGGCATATACCTAAATGTGACAGAGCTATCTTCTTCGGCAATAACCTCTCCCACTTCGACAATATGGGTAGATATAATGAAGAACGTCCTTTTGAATGTCACAAAACTCTTGGTGACAGCCAGTGTCGCATCAAAAGCATCTTTCACGTTCGTGCCCTTAAACAGCTCATCAAAAAGTACAAAAAGATATTTTCCCTGTTCGACCTGTTGAGCAATGGTTTTTACCCGCATTACTTCCGCATAGTAATGACTGAATCCCTGTTGTAAACTGTCATCCACATTGATCGATGTAAATATCCCCTCACGCACAGAAAATGTCATTGCTGTGGCCGCTACCGGAAATCCCATATGGGCGAGGTACAGGTTGATACTCGCTGTTTTCATAAATGTCGACTTTCCGGCCATATTGGCTCCAGTCAAAAAGAGCAGGTTTTTGGCACCTTGCATAATAATGTCATTGCCTACTCCTCTGACCAACCGAGGATGCCTTCCTCCTTGGATATCCAGCACATCAGCAGAGCGGTCCAAGGCCTTGGCATAGGTAAAATTTCTTTCTTTCGCTAGTGTACCTACAGCATTAAACACATCGATCTGATAAATAAGATCGATAAGTTCTATCAATTGATCAGCATGTGCACTCAATTGATAATCCAGGTCTGCCAGTTGCAGCCATTCGAATTCCTTCTGCCCCCGTGGCTGGAGCACTCCTTTTTGGGCCAACGAATCCAACAACGTATGGGCCCACTGCAACTGTTCACTGAATTCGCCCCCTCCTGCTTTAGACAACTGATACCCCATGTAGGCTTTCAGTTCATGTAACACCTTCATTGTCGTGGCAATACCTACTGTCAATTCTGCTATCTGCTCATCCTTGACCACCTGTTCGGCTACCTTCTGACAGAACACACGAATCACAGTAGCCATCTTACTGGTGGGCCTACGACCTGCTACATACCGCTCGAATAAGGAGAACTCTTCTCTATTGAGTTCCAGTAGCACGCCATATTCAGTGAAGTAGCGGAATTTGGCCGAGCGGTTGTTGATTGCATCAGCATCGACCATGGGCTCCTGAAACCATTTTTCCAATAGAAGCTCTCCCCCTTTGGTACGCGTCCTATTGAACAGCGAAAAGATAGAGTTGGGATCAAACCGACCGACCAGATTTAAATCCTTTTGGGTCTGGGCATCGGTAAGAAACACCTTTGTATCAACCACTTTTATATTACGATCCGCTTTTGACAAACGCTCTAGAATACCCTCGTTGTTAATGATGAGCATGCCATGTCGATCGGCTGTGACTCCAGGTTGCAGCGTATAGGTATATCTGGGTTTTGTACCCTCCATAATCGTCGGCAAGAAAAGATACTGTATGCCCTGCGTGTCCTTCTTCAGGTCGGTGGCCGCCTCTATAATATGCGTTGATATGACGAAGGCGCTATTTCTCTTGCCGGCAAATGCTTTGGTCAACTCGACAGTTCCCTCATAAGCATCTTTCACATTAGTACCTCTAAATAGTTCATCAAACAGTACAAATAAACGCTGTCCATTGGAAAGCATCTGTGCCACCATCCGGATCCGTTTTACCTCAGCGAGGAAATGGCTATATCCCATATCAATATTGTCCGACAGGTTGATACTACTGATCAACCCATCGAACGCACTAAACACCATTTTTTGCGCCGGCACCGGAAAACCGATATGTGCGAGGTATACCGTTATACCGATAGACTTCATGAAAGTCGATTTTCCAGCCATATTGGCTCCAGTAAGGAACACAACATTATGCTGGCTATCCAGAGAGACTGCATTCGCTTTTGCATTAGGTACCAGCGGATGATAAAGCCCGTCGACTTTTAAATCGACCGCACCATCCTTACTTTCCAATACCTGAGGCATTGCAAATCCCTGCTCCTTGGCAACCATGGCCACCGATATCCAAGCATCCAATTGATAGATATGATAGAATACCCGAAATACTTCTGTTCTTTTCTTGAACCGATACAGTGTATCACACAAGGCCAGTTCGTCAAAAGACACTTTTTGCGGAGACAACGACCTGCTCATTCCAGGAACCTCAGCAAACAGCACATCCATATCCGATAATACCTCTTTGAAATAGACATCATCCTGATCAAATCCGGCTAGAAAAGTTCGTAGCGTTGCAAATACATCCAGCATAGCCCTAGCCCCCTCGATCAGCAATTTGGTCTGGCTATCAACACCAAGTACCTTATTCAGCTTCGAATCATAATTTTCCTTCTGGACGCTGAGACGACTGCGTTCATCTCCATTCTCTAGATATGTTGATGCGGCATCCAGCATCGTTCCATCAAAAGGGAAAGTAATATCCTTCGAGATAAAATACTGGAGAATATCGATACGTTTCCGAATAGCATTCGTATCTGCCATAGGACTAGCCATAATATCGTTCAGGAATTCGGCTCCTCCTCTTGTTTTACTCTTATTAAAAAGCTGTCTGACTGAGGCCTTTCCTCCAACAGAAGAAAAGCCCAAGTCGTTCAGTGTTTGCTTGTCCGCATAAAATCTCATATCGTCTAATTATTTTTGGACTATCTACGCTTACGTCTGATCAATATTACTGCCGCGGCCAATAGCATACCTACTGGTATAACTACTGTAAACACCATCTTCAACCTTTTCAAGCCATCTTTAGTTGCTTCCAGCGTATTATCAGTAGGGAACGGTCTCGTCACATCTACAGGGATCTTTCCGTCAGACAACCAGTTGAATATACCTGGTATAATCGAAAAATTGGATGTTGGCCAGCGTCTGGTGACAGGGTTCAGTCCACCATTACTGACTGCCCCGGCATCAGAAAGCACAAAAATCCGTTGTTGTTTTCCTCCTACATCACGAGTCGCCCCCATTGCAGTAGTATGCCATGCGATCTGCTCACCAATAGCTGGATTACAACGTACAGTATCGTTCACAAAATCCCTCGTTTCCAACTCATTCCAGGTCTGCAAAGTATCCGGGCTAGCATACAGCTTGACCGAATCGGTACGTAGGATCGGTTTCAGAACAAATCCCTTATCGCCAGATGGGATAAGCGAAGCCGCATTCTCCATTCCTATAAAAAAACGTCTGTCATTAATACTTTTGAAGAAAGGATTTAAAGCCGCTCCTTCGGCCGTAGCTCTAGATAAGACCACATTTGCCAATACATCCTGTTTAGGCTGTACAAGGCGCCCTGGCATCACTCCTATCCCAAAACGTTTGATAAAATCATTCATTACCTGTGATCCGGGTTTCAGCGCCACCATTAGGTTTCCGCCCTTAGCAAGATAGGCTTCAATCTTTTGTTCCTCAGATGGAGACAATGCGCTATCCATATCTGCAATGACCACAATATCCATATCTTCAGGAATTCCCTTATCGCCAGAGATATTTAAACTCTCTACATCACAACCTTGGTTGGTAAGTGCATAACGGAAAGTCTTAGCATCGCTGAACATCGAATAGTCACGGATACGGTCGCCTTTTATAGTCGGTTCGCCGTGCCCTTCCAAAAATCCGATACGTGGCAATTTCATCACCATACGTTTCAATGCCGCTGTAATCTCCCCTTCCGATGGGAATTTTTCAAAATCTTCGTAGATACGCAGGAAAGCCTTTTGTCCATTTTCACGCTCTACAACACGGACAAATGTATTCCCCTCATCTGTCAAGTCTATTGTTTTCTTAAGCTCTTCGGGTGGCATGAACAGTTTAAAATTAAGATCGCGCAAGTCTGCTACCCCTTTTGCCTGCTCTTCCAAAGACATCCCTTTAAATTTATTATCCACCCAAGGGTTATTACTAGGCTTATCATAGTAATAGACATATTTCATCTTTGTCTCCGGTTTGAAGCGGATATAATGACGCAGACGCTCCATATCAGCTTTGACATTGGTCGGTATCCCATGCACATACTCCCGATCCAACAAATTGACATAGGTGGTAATAGTCAAGCCACCCTCCAATTTTGCAACAACTTCCTGGCTATTCGGTGTCAGGGTGTTATATTTGGTTTGGGTCCCATCATAATAAGCCATGATCATAGGACGAGATGTCACATAGCCTAATGCCATTGCAACCACTGCTACTAGAGCATATCTTCCCCAAGCCCCTGCTTTCGTATCAAAAGTCTGGAACGAACGTACCCTTAGAATACTGAACCCTAAGAACATTCCCGTCACAATCACAAAGTACAGAACATCTTCAGAGCAGATTAACCCTTTAGCAAACTCCAAGCTACGCCCAGAGAGCGATAGCCAATAGGTAATCTCACGGACAAACTCCATATCCTGCCAGACCTTATTCATATAGGCGAGTGCCGAAAGCACAACCAACGTACCTAGCGCGGCGACTACCTGATATGATGTGAGACTGGACATAAATAGTCCAATAGCGGCATATGCACAGATCAAAAGATATATCCCCAAAACTCCGATCAATACCGGTGTGATATCGTAATTTTCTATGGTAAATGCACCAACCACGACATAAGCTAGAATAATCAATGTCAATAACAGTCCATAGCCCATCATCGCTATAAACTTGCCCAGTATAATCTGCCTAGGATTGACTGGCGAAGAGAAGAGTAACTTGATCGATCCGCTACTGTATTCGCGGCTCATAAGTCCCATGGTCAATAAGGGGAGATATAAGTGTAGATATTCCTGTATTTTGATCAACAGACCAAACTGGCCTCCATATATATTAGCCGATAATGCCACTTGTGGCATCCCCGTAAGCTGATTTTTCAACGTACTTTGCATCAGTTCCATGAAGACCATACCCGTCTGAAACGCAAATATGATCAGGATAAACCAGGCTATGGGCGAGTAAAAAAGTGTATAGAGCTCTGCCTTGGCAATTTTTAAAGTCTTTCTCATCTATTTCTTGTAATGTTTAGTATTATGAATTCTTTTTTGACAGGCGAGCAAATACATCATCCATAGAGCTTTTCTCGATCTGGAGCCCCATCAACCCCCAACCTTTGGAGACACTATACTCCGCCAGACGCTGCACCGTATACTTTTCGCCATCGTACCGCAACCTGAACCGGGTTGGGCTCAGCGATTCTGACGCATGGATTCCTTCAATCCCTAATAACATATCTTCCGAGGGAGGGTTATCAAGACTGATAACCAGCGAATTCGGTTCGATGTAGTTATCAAACATCTCGAGTGTTCCCGAAAATACCAGTTGCCCTTCGTCGATCATTTTTATTTCCTGACAGGTAGCCTGTACTTCGGACAAAATATGTGTAGAAAGCAATACAGCTCTTTCTGTAGCGATTTCACGGATCAGGTGTCTTACTTCAAGGATCTGGTTGGGATCCAAACCATTTGTAGGCTCATCTAGTACCACAAATTTCGGATTATGGACAATAGCCTGGGCAATACCGACCCGTTGTTGATATCCGCCAGATAGGTTGCGCAACAATCGGTTCGAAAAATGGGCTACGCCACATCGTTCTGCGGCTGCTTGCACTGCACTGGCCACAGCAGCCTTGTCATCCATTTTTAATTCTGCACAATATGTCAAGTATTCCTTCACCGTAAAGTCTAGGTGCAAGGGTAATTTCTGAGGCATAAATCCGATTTGCTTCTTCGCATTTACGGGATCCTGCTTCATACTTATACCATCAATAAATACCTCTCCTTTACTTTGTTTCAACACCCCACAGATGATGTTCATAGTCGTCGATTTGCCAGCTCCGTTGGAACCTAACAACCCCACCACTCCTTTGGAGTCAATCTCAAAACTGATATCCTTTACAGCCCATTGGGTCGCATATTTATGCGAGAGATCCTCAACTTTTACAAGCGTATTTTGCATAATATTATATAACGTGAGTTTTAATTGCTTGAGTTAGGGTTGCACTTGACTCTCGAATAATAGAGCCAAGTGCAACCCTAGTTTATTTTAGTATCTATCATTAGCTATTGCCCGAACATCAATACCATAGCCATTCTTAAAGTGATTGACCAAAAGGTCAAATTTCTCCTTGATCAATGGATATTGCAGGTACTTAGCCATTTCTGCATCATTACGCTGTATCAGATGCAACAAATAAGAATTCAGGTCGTTACTTTTAGCTTGCGTCCAGGCATAACTGCCATTATACCATTCCATCACCGTAACAGCACCGCTCACGGTATTGACAAAATAGCTCCCTGGCAAAAATCCCCGATTTCTATAAGCAGCATTATTTACGGCATTTGCTTCCGTCACGGGCAATAGTGGAGCCGCTGTCGTAGCATAATTACTTTTCGTATAGAAAGCTGCCGGAATTGTCACAATACCATTGGCGACGTAATACTCCCAAAGCGCTTTCTGCAGTTCGTTTTTCCGCGCCAGTCTCTCTGCTTTCGATAGCGTGCCTAAGGATGCATTCATACCGGCAATGGTAATTCCTTTGCCAAGAATCTTGTAATTGAATACCAGGTATGGCTGCCCCGGAGGGCCTGCGGCACCGCGCCAACGTTTTATAGAGTCCACCATCATAACCCTATACGGTAATGCGGCCCCTTTTTTCATGCTCTCTGGCAGGTATTTGAGCCATATATCATCAATATAGTCGAGCATAGCTCCAGTATATTTAGGGTCTCCCAGCACAATAGAGTCTATTGCGCTGTTGCCGCTGCCCGTCGACTGACTCCAGGAAAAATCTTTCTGCGTCACCATATAGAGGAAATATGACCCGTACTTGTCTTTCAATGCCTGAATCCGGTCATTGTCCGCTTTCGAGGCGTTGCCCTGTGGCAGGATATAGTCTGGCTGTATATGGATTTCTGGACCCAATTTGTCTTTATCGCTGCACCCCCATAGCAGTGTGTAGCATAGGATCGTCAGTATATATATTCTTATATTCATGTCTACTGTTGATTAATTATTACTATGGTCTATTTAGGGTTTCGTTCACCCATAATTCCTGATGGATTTTGCTGCATCTGTGGATTTGCCAATAGAAGGCTGTTGGCAAAAGGTACGGTGTACATCGCATCGTTCTTCTCCAAGACATAAGTCTGCACATCTTCTCCCGCCGCTGGTAGATAACGGTGCTCGATGGCAGGCATGCCATAGCGTCGCAAATCAAACCACCGGAATCCCTCGTAACAAAACTCCTTACGCCGCTCGTCACGTATTATTTCTATTAGCGTTGTCGCATCCGTAAACCCTTGATCTAGATAATCCGTGATCCTATTACGGCGAAGGGTGTTCAGATCCTTTGCGGCGGCTTCCGTTTTCTTTTGTTGCGCATAGGCTTCTGCCCTGTTCAAAAGTGCCTCCGAACTACGCATCACCTGTTTCAGTGAAGCTCCTGTAGGTAACTTACTCAGGATATGCCAATCTGGATTTGTTTTTGAGAAGTAGGTACTTCGCACATCTTTTACATCAAATGAAGCGACCAGTCCACGGTTAGGGATATATGGATACTGTCCGGGCTGGGTAGCTCCTCCATAAACCCATTCTACCTCTGGATTATCGTAACTCAGATAATTATTTGAGTTTGTTGCCCAAGGTAACAACTGTGCCACACGACCTCCCTTTTCAAATACGGCATTGGCGTGCTTTATACAATTGTCCCAATCTTCCATATGTAAGTATATTCGCGAAAGCAGGATATGTATCGCCCGCTGGTTGATATGAAAATCTCCTCTTACAATGTCTAGAGGTTCCATCAATCGAGAAGCTTCATTTAAATCTGCCAATACCTGACTATAGATCTCCTTTACCTTTACTCGTTTGAAAAAATTCTCTTCCAATCCGGAATGCAGTTTCAACGGTACAGCCAAAGACTCTGGATTTGTATTATACGGTTCACCATAAATATTCGCCAGTTGAAAATATAGATATCCCCGTACAGCTAATGCTTCTGCCTTGACCCTATCCTTGGCAGATTCGATACCGATAGCTTTATCAATATTGTCCAATATGGCGTTGCAGCCCATAATCCAGACATAGTAACGTGCATAGGGTGTCGATGCAGGGGCTATTGCATACTCGACACCATTACCATCCCTATCCACGAAGGAAGGCTGCCAGGAAAATGTTGGCAACAATCCCTTAGCTGCACTTGATCCAAGCTGACTCGCATCCATTGCAAACTCTACATCATCATCCATATAATAGGTAAAATTGGATGGATCCGGCTTGTCATCAGGATACCCTGACCCCAGCAATAGCTCTTTGTAATCGACCACTGTCTTAGGGATCACCTCGTCCTGCGACTCTTCTTTCAGAAAGTCATTACAAGACACCATAAAGCACAGTACCCCTATCGTGCCTAGCGTACGCGTAATATTTTTTATATATAAGGTTTTCATTGTTATCGTACTTAAGTATATTATAATGACATATTAAGCCCTATCGATCCCGTACGGCGTGCTGGCCAGCTTCCCGTTTCGGGGTCATAGCCCTGCCATGCTTTATCAAATGTGATCAGGAACGGATTGGTCAGACTTGCAGAAAAGCTCAGTCTTTTTACATGTAATTTTTTGAGAGTTTGTGCTGGCAGGTCAAAGGTCAATCCTATTGACCGACAACGTATAAAATCAGCATCGGCGACCCTTCTATCAGACATACTGTACATTTCGTATGGGCTCATCATTGCTCCAGTTGCAATAGTTGGAAGCGTGACCAATATCTGATTAGGATTTCCGGGAGGTATTGCCGGAATATCTGTCAATAATTCATCGCCTGGTTTTTTCCAGCGATCCAACAAGAAGCGTGAAGCGTTTTGATCTGGCAATGGAGCTCCCGAATTATTGTAAATGATAGGCAGGCGTTTTTGATTTCCGAATGCAACTGCAAATTGCGTCCTTAATGAAAAGCTCTTATAACGGATGCTAGTAGATACCCCTCCCGAAAAATCAGGCTCGAGTTTTCCCGACCTGACCAGGTAGTCCAAGTCATTGTCCGTCTGCGTTATATCCATATAGCCAAAGGTGGGAACTCCCTTAGCATTCAAACCGTTATAAGCGTAGGAATAGAATGTCGAATAAGCCTCCCCATTCATGATTGCTGTTCCTGCAAGAAAATCCGCTCGTTTATTGATACGCTCGTTGTTAAGCAACTTGTTACGTGTAAATCCAGAGTTGACCGATACTTGCCAATTAAAATCTTTAGTACGAATAGGGACGACATTAACGATAAAATCATAGCCTCTGTTTTCAATTTTAGACCCCAACACAATCGCCGACGCCATACCATTTTCAATAGGCACATCACGCGCGGCCAATACATCTCCATTTTTGGCAAACATATTTGCTGTTGCATTGAGGCGACCATCCAAAAAGGAAATATCGAGTCCCAGATTGTAGGACTTCGTTTTTTCCCATCCAAGATTTGGATAGGGTAGAGATAGTATCGATAAGGTATATTGCTGGAAGTAAGGATTCAATCCCCCATCACGCGCTATCAGATAGGGCGACACCGCTTCTACAGCATTTCCTTGATACCCGTATGAACCATAGATATCCAACGCTCCCATCCAAGATTGCTGTTTAAAGAAAGCCTCATTGCCCACACGCCATTTGGCCCCTAAAGACCAAGTTGGTGCAAAACGTTTATTCTGATCCTGTCCAAAGCGGTTGGAAGCATCCAAACGACCGCTAAAATTGATGACATAACGGTTGTCATAACCATATACAGCTGTCAGATATTCGCTCAAATAATTGGTCCGTGCATTGACGATACGCGAATTGCTACGCATAGCATCGTGTAAATTTTCGACTCCCCGGTTACCTACGAGTTCTGGGTTCTGCGGTACCGGAGCATATTTTTCGCCGCGGTAGTGCAGGTAACCATAACGCGTATCCGTACTACCGGTCTGCAAACCGCCACGCGCCTCAATTCCCAGCTGCGCTGTAACGCTATGCTTTACGGAAAAGGTCTTGTTATACACAATATTATTCCTAAACGTATATCCCGTACTCACAGCATTGTTGAGAATTACCAAACCTCCAAAAGGCAACCGTGTCGATTTTTCTTCTGCCGAATTAGATGGCACTGAGCCAAACTCGTACCCTCGGATATTGGTCACATAGTTACTCAACTCAGTAGCATAATTTTTAGAATCCGTGCTGCTACCCGTATAAGAAAACAACCCTTGATACTCGAAATCTGAGGTCATTTTATATCTTACATCCACACTTGTGGCGAGATTTCGTGTGGTACTGGTATTACCTGTATTATCCAATTCGTTCTGGATATTGTAGAGATAGCTCATCTTTCCAGGTATTGCCGTGCTCGTTGTCCCAAATTTTTCATGGTAGAAAAACGTTCCGTCCTCATTGTACATCGGTAAGGTACGTGACGTATTCAAAGCATAATTGAGTGGATTGACTCCAAACGCAAAGCCATCCGTCTTTCTAGTGCCTCCGTTGAGTAATAAATTGACCGAAAGTTTATCACTAAACCGCAGTGTCGTATTTGAACTGGCCGAGAACGAAGTCAAATTATTTCCTGTGGCTTCTCCCAGTTGATTCTGAAAACTGAAACCAGTGCGATTCGTTAATTTTTCCGTCCCCCCTGATACATTCACATTATGTGTTTGGCTGATCGGATTACGGAATAACAAATCGAACCAATCGGTATTCATATACTCCATTTTACGAAATTCACGCATGTAGGTATCATAATCAATTTCCTTATTCTGTAACCGTTGCACCAATCCACCATAGCCTATCGGTAATATCGTATGGGTATAACTATCCCTGCCTTCATAGATTTCTTTCGACAGTTGCATCAATTCCTGAGAGTTCATCAGATTGTAATCTGAATAACGCGGTCTCCTACCCAACGAAATATCGGTTCCGTAGGTAACCGATACCGTTCCTGGCTTAGCCTTTTTCGTTTTAATAACGATAACCCCATTTGCTGCCTGTGAACCATAAATGGCTGTTGCAGACGCATCCTTCAGGACTGTAATCGTCTCGATATCCGAGGGACTGAGCCACGAGATAGCATTAGCGGCCAATAAGCTCATGTCGTTCATATCACCACTCAAGGAACCGACACCGTCCTGCATAGGGACAGGATTACGCTGTACTATTCCATCCACCACCCACACCGGCTCTTGGTTGCCCAGCAACGTTGAGGTACCTCGTACGCGAATCTTAGCTGTCGCCCCTACCTGCCCCGAAGGCATCGTAACCAACATTCCTGGCACAATCCCTTGTAACATTTGGTCTATGCTCACCTCACCAGCGATTTTTATATCATCTGCCCGCACTGTAAATGCGGAACCTGTAAATTTACTTTTATCGATATCCATGTATCCTGTCACAACGACATCATCAATCGCGTTATTACTATGGGCCAAGACAACCGTAAAACGAGCCGAAAAATCATTAAAGAACTCAGGTTTTACGTTGTCTGGCATAGGATTTTTACTAGCATTATATACTTGAAAACGTACGGATTCGTAACCAACAGAGGAGATACTCACCTCTGCATTCCGAGGTACATTTGGGAAAACAAAATATCCTTGTTGATTGGTAGAAACGCCCAGGTTCTCTGCACCGACCAGATGCACAGTCGCACTCGGTATGGGTCTACCTACGCTATCCACAATAGCACCGGATATTGTAATCTTATCTTGTTGTTGTGTTGTACTTGCGGTGTTGTCTGTTTGCTTCTTTTTGTAGATAAATATACTTTTACCTTCAATTTTTGCCCCAAGGTTGGAGCCACTCAAAACATAGGTCATAAACTCTGCCAAGGGCATTTCCTTGACATTGACATCGACAGGGGGAACATCTTTCAAGAGTGTATTCGCTCCAGAAACTCCAAAACCCGTCTGCTGATAGACCATATTAAAAACGTCTGGAAGACGTATTTTCCGTTTAGAAAGGGTGATATTTTGTGCTGACAGTAAGGGGATACCCCATATACTGAGAACCATAAACGCCCATAAACTTCTCTTCGTTAAGTTAAGTTGGTATTTATTCATCAAATTAAATAGGTTAGTATTTAAAACTCGGTGTTTTATTCAATTGTTAGTTATTCAAATGGTTTAGGTGATTAGGTGTTCCTCATTTGCCCTCCTTTCTTTTGTTGACGATGACCAATTTGCTTTTTCTTTGCCCATCATAGGTCGTAAGACGATAGGTAATATCAGCACTCTTCAAAAGATGGAGAATCGCAATTAGTTTTTCTGAACGATGAGCACGTCCAAAAAAAGAAACGTTTGGTACTTCCCCCTCGTACTCGACGTCTACGTTATACCACCGTGCCAATTCGTCCATTACCTCGGTCAGTTTTTTACCTTCAAATGAAAACAGGCCGTTCTTCCAGGCAATTTCATGTTGAACATCGACCTTCCTAACCGCTACCTGTTCTCCCTTCATGTGAGCTTGGAGTCCAGGAACAAGAAAGACACCTTTCTCCAATTCTGGTCCCTTTCCATGAACCGAGACTTTGCCCGTTACCAAGGACACCTTTGTCGATAATGCAGGGCTATATCCCTGTACATTGAACTGGGTGCCATGTACCTGTACCTGATAATCACCTACAGCTACGATAAAAGGCTTCAATTCTCCATGATCAACATTACTTGGCTGTTTAGCTACGGTGAAATAAGCTTCACCACTCAACTCCACCTTCCGTTCTTCTCCTTTAAAAACGACTGGATAACGTAATGAGGAGGCCGCATTGAGGATCACTATACTCCCATCAGATAAGGCTACCTGATACTGCCCTCCATGAGGGACCGATACTGTCACATATTCGTATTTCTCTACATTGAGCAACCCATCGCCATCTTTGTAATAGATATGGTTGTCCAACATCTGTATCCCTCTTTGCTCATCATCCAGCTTAACTGAACTCCCGTCTGAAAATGTAAGCATCACATTATCGCCATCTTTTTCAGGCATTAATTTTTCACTTTGTGATAAGGCCCCCTCTACCTCCAGGATACGGATATCATCAGCTGGCTGAAACAAGAAAGTACGAACTAGAAAAAATAAAGCGATACAGGCTGCAGCAGTATAGGGAATCCATCTATACCAACGTACCACCGGCTTATTCAGCCGATTCCATACGATAGAAGCATCTTCCAAAAGAAAATTCTCTCCATACTCGTCAACAGGCGCATTATCGTCCGAAAGGTACCATGATTCTAGAAAAACCAAATCTTCTTCCGTTGCAACTCCTGTCCGGTAACGCTCCAATAATGCTATTAATTCTTGTTCCTGCATATCAGCTTATCTTTTAGATATCGACACATGATTGCACCGATTCTATCTGCCCTATATACCAATGACAAGGAAGTCAAACGCAACAGGTAATTAAAAATTGATTTTTTTCAATTTTCTCTGTTAAGCTTAAAAATTGGATTTATTTTTGGGGGCCACGGGAGGCCTAACGGAATAAAAACAACAAGTATACTAGCACACCAAACTTATCTCTCAATATCTTCAACGCATTAGTAATATGCTTGCTTACGGTCTGCTCAGAGAGCCCTAATCGAATAGCTATCTCTTGATGGCTCAAATGTTCTTTGCGGCTCAACTCAAAAACTTCGCGCATCTTGGGTGATAGTCGCTCTATTTCCGATTCTATCAACAACGCTAGTTCTTTTTCCCGAATAGTCTGATCAACGACAGGAATACCTTGCGTTGCAAAATGACGCATAGAGTCTAGGTATTTTTGCTGTACCCCCTGTCGGGCGATCTGGTTGAGAATAACATTTCGTACAGAGGTATATAGAAAGCCTGACAGATTTTTACTAAACACCAATTCTTTCCTTTTTCCCCAGAGTGTTGTAAACACTTCCTGGACGATATCCTTGGCTTCATCCCGGTCCTGCGTTTTGTTATAAGCATGGTTTAACAACAATAGCGCATATCTATTGTACAGTTCAGTATAGGCTTCCCTATTATCTTCCCGTACCAATTGGGCTAAGTCTAAATCTGTAAGTTTGCTGTACATCAGGCAGGTAATTGACAGGCAAAAATAGAAAGTTAATTTAGGATTACAAAATACGGACCCCACACTCGGCGGATATATGCAACACAAAAGGCAATTATATCAAAATATTGGATAGAGAATTAATAATTCTATAGATGACACAGTCTTAACACTATTGAGCAAAAGGAAATATATTGAAGAGCGAGCCGGCCACAAAAATGAGTATTAAGCCTTAAGAGACATATTAATTCCGTATACTATTTCTGCTACTGGCAGTTGGTACCATTCAGGTTGCTTATGGACAACTGCGTATAGTAGAAGAGGTCGAGCATGAGTTAAGCCATAAATTAAACGATAAGGATATCAATAAGCTTCTTGGAAAGATGTAGGATCTGCTAAATTATTGTTACAATCAAGAATCGTTGCATGATGAAAGCGATTCTTAATCTTTAACCGACGAATTGTAAACGGCTCAGAAAATATTTGAAAAAACCGATTATTTTCGAAAAATGATTTGGAGAATATCTACTATGGACGCGTTCAAAAATTCGATATACGGACTATGTTTATCCTGGTTCATCCTAATACCATATATGCTCCAAGCAAACATGGCACAACCTTATTTTGAAGGCAGCCGCAATGCGACGATGTATGGCAATGGCAATTATAGCGTACTGGATGAAGTAATTGATATTGATATCAGAAAGGATTCGTTGGAGAATAACCTTCATGCTGTATTTAAGGTGCGTTACACCATCCAATCGCCTGGCAAAGTACAGCTTCCCCTATTGTTTTTAGCGCTATACAGATCGCCTAGCCACCGGATCAAGGTAAACGGCAAGACGATTTCTAATCAAGAGCTCACCCCACTCAATTACACAAAGTTCCCGTTCATTTCAAAACTAAAAGAAACGACCGACGATTTATCATACAGCATAGCTTATGCAGAAAACGAAGGTATTGCTGTCAGATTGGACGATCTGATCTATTTTAATGCGCCACTACAGGAGGGCAAGAATGAAGTTTACATCGAATATGAAACGGATCTTGGATCAGAAACCTATGGCTTCTTAAGAAACTATAGCCTAAAATATTCGCTCTATCCGTCAAAGTTCTGGAAGTCATTTGGTCCCATACAAGTCCGCCTGCATCTGAACGGTTTGGCTGAACTCACCGAATCTAATCTCGGAAAACCTGAATACGAGACAGGTATAGCAAAGTGGACTTTACATACAACGGACAAAGATATGGATATCGTAATCAATCATAAAACCAGTCTAGTAGGCAAAATAGTATTATGGTTACACCCTATAGGTATTGCCTCTCTGCTGCTGATCGGCATGGTTCTGCTACATATAAAGTTGATGTTAAACTATCCGAAAAGTGAAAAATATTTTTTTTGGCTAGGAACCATCATTGTTCCAGCTATTTTTTACACGGTATTTTTTCTATCCTTTGATGCGATAGAATGGATTTTGGGATATACTTCCAAACACGGATATGTATTCTTGTATGTGTTTACCTATCCAATTTTTGTCTTGCTTTATGGTCTTTCCCTATTTTTTCTGAAAGCATATGTTTTTCAGAGGCCATCAAGAACTTTCACGTCTGTTGTTGAGCCAAAGGAATCATGAAAGTTTTTTCTGAAAAGAAAATGCAAATAGCTTACTAAAATATCATTCAAGACAGTTTATAGGCTTACTGACTACTAGTATTACTTTTAAGATAATAATCAGTATTTTGATCAGTATCATGCCTTTTCTTTCTTTATTGAGTTACGTCGGGGTTGTATTTCTTGGCTTATTGATCATTGGCATTCTCAATGCTTCTAATAGGGCCGAAGAACCATTGCCTTTGGTGGGCAAATTGTTTGATGTTCCCCTGGCCGAATTCTCTATTTTCTGACAAATATTAATGATTACTTAATGTTAATTCAATATTGGTATTGCGCTGACTGTTTAATTTTGTCACCATATAGAAAATATATGGCAGGATACGTATCACCAAACTGGACAGACGAAATGCTGCTGGATCTCATCCGGCGGGAGGACGACCGTGCCGCATTTGCCGAACTATACGACCGCTACTGGAAAGTATTGATTGATATGGCGGGAAAGCGTGGACTGTCCATAGAAACTGCCGAAGAGATCGTACAGGATGTTTTCGTTGATCTCTACCTTCGCAGCAAGGATATTGAGGTAAATTCTCTTGAAGCATATCTCCGCAATGCCGTCAGAAACCAGGTTTACAAAGCCCATCGTTCGAATCAGGTTCATGAAAATTATGTACACACCATGACAACGCTCGGCCAACCGCAAACATCCACCCCCGACCAACTACTGGAGGCCAGGCAGCTTTGGGAACAGATCGATCACGCAACGGAAAAAATGTCCGCTCCCTGCCGCGAAGTTTTTATGTTAAGCCGTGTGGAGCAGCTATCGAATAAGGATATCGCCTATAAGATGGCTATATCCCTGGCAATGGTTCGTAAACACATCACCAAATCCATGAACCTGATGCGTTCCCGGTTTAAAGATTACCAGATCAATATTATTTTAGCGATACTGTACTTTATGAAATAAGACTTCGCGAAAATTTAAAACTGAAATACAGACAGTTATAAATAAATCCTAAAATTTCTGAAAATAGTGTTCCCGCTTTTGCTTCGTAAAGGTACTCTATAGTATAAAGCAAGAGACATGGACGACAAAAACGGCCACATAGGATCGTTGATAGATAAATTTGAACGGGGATTGGCAACAGATGAAGATATTCGGAAACTGGAAGTCTGGTTCCAGTCATTTGAAAGCAATCCCAATATCACCGACAGGCTGACGACAGAACAGCAGCAAAAGGCAAAGCTTAAGCTGTTTCAGCAGATCAATACAAACATTGATACCGAATTGACGAAAAGACAGGTGTCGTTACAGCGCAGGTCCCTTTCGACGTGGACAAGGTATATGATAGCAGCAAGCGTGTTGATCGTTTCATCGTTTGGAGTCTACCTTCTGCTAAACAAGAATTTTGAAGGTACACCGATTGTCGCCAATACTGTTGAAGATTTCGCACCAGGCAGCGATAAAGCCATATTAACCTTGTCAAGTGGCCAGCAGGTAAAACTGGACGATGCGCAGCGTGGCCAACTGGCTACACAGGGGAATACATCCATCCGTAAATCAGCGGAAGGCACTGTCGTCTACGATCAGGATGGATTGGAACAAACCGAGGTAAGGAATACCCTCAGCACCCCTAGAGGAGGTAAATACCATCTTGTACTGGCAGATGGTACAAGAGCATGGCTCAATGCAGCTTCATCGATTACCTATCCCGCATCGTTCAACGGAACTTTTCGTGAGGTCGAAATTACGGGAGAGGTTTATTTTGAGGTTGCCCACCATGCAGACAGGCCATTTCGGGTAAAGACGGGCAAACAACTGGTAGAGGTATTGGGTACACATTTCAACATCAATGCCTACGCAACAGAAGGCATCATTAAAACCACCTTATTGGAGGGTTCGGTCGCCATCAATTCTGCGGGTGGGCGTAAGCTGTTAAGGCCCGGACAGCAGGCAGTGCTTACTGGGAATGCCATTGGCGTGAACGGGGTTGATGTCAACGAGGCGGTAGCATGGAAAGAGGGTTATTTCGACTTCACCGATGCCGACATACAGACGGTCATGCAGGAGTTTTCACGCTGGTACGATTTGGATATCGTATTTGACGGACCGCAGACCAAGGAAACATTTACTGGTCGTATCCCCCGCTCTTGGTCTTTTGCCAGGGTAATGAAGATCATGGAAACTTTTAAATCTACTCATTTTACACTTAAAGGAAGGAGGGTGATGGTCATACAATTTTAGCAAATAAATAAACTAAAAGTGCCATACCCAAATAAAAAAAGCCAGAAGTGATTGCAACACAACTGGCCAATGCCTGGGTATGGTCAAATGAATATCGAGATACATATAACTTTTTCACAGACAAACAAACTTAGACAATATTGCTGATTTAAGCAATATTCACGGTCTCTCGTCAGCCCACTAAGCCCTTGTCGAACATACAATGACGAAATGTATAAAAAATATATACAACAACGCGTCGGGCGCTACAACTATGCTCGCAAATTATTACTTATGACAAAGCTAACGGCTTTATTTTTAATCTTCGGAATGTTGCAGCTTAGTAATGCTGCACTAGCACAGAAAATCAGCCTTTCCGAAAAAAATGCATCGCTTGCCAAAGTATTCAAAAAAATAAGTCAGCAAAGCGGCTACGGATTTATGGTGGAGGGAAGTCTCTTAAAATCAGCAAAACCGGTTACCATAAATGTAGAAAACGAAGAACTGGAAAAGGTACTTTCAGCGATATTCACTGGTCAGCCTTTAAAATTCGAGATTAGTGATCAGTCGGTAATCGTATCAGGAAAGCAAGAGGAATATGTGCATACCATGAATACCCCACGGTTATCAAAAGCAATTTCTCAGCAAAACGGTCGTATCTCCGGCAAGGTAGTTAACGACCGTGGCGAGCCGCTGCCCGGTGCATCCGTAAAAATCCTGCAAAACAACCAAGCAATACAGAGCAGCGTGGACGGAACCTACAACTTCAGCATAGCTCCAGGAAATTATACCATAGAAATTACCTACATCTCTTTCCAGCCCAAGCGTGTCACACAGTTAGAGGTAAAGAGTGGGCAGACCACCAGTCTTAACATCGTACTGAACCCTGCCACCAACGAGTTAAGCCAAGTGTTGGTGTCGGGCGACTACAAAAAAGCCTCGGTTGCCGCTCTGTATAGCCAACAGAAAAACAGGGCCGCCATCAGTAACGGGATTTCAGCGGAACAGATTGCAGCTACGCCAGACCGCAATGTCGGAGAAACACTAAAACGCATATCGGGGGTAAACACCGCCGACAATAAATTTGTGCTGGTACGTGGTATAGGCGAACGGTACAATGCGGCTATGCTAGATGGGACTGCCTTACCCAGCACAGAAGCACAGAAGCGAAGTTTCTCCTTCGATATGATCCCTAACGCGATTGTGGACAATGTTGTGGTCGTCAAAACGGTAACACCCGATATGAATACCAGTTTTGGTGGCGGCGCCATTCAGATCAGCACCAAGGATATCCCGACGGAAAATTTTATAACGTTCGGCATTGGTACGTCGATTAATGATCAGTCTATTGGCAAGGATTTCTTAAGCCGAAAACGGGGCCGATACGACTACCTTGGTTTTGACGACGGAAGGAGAGACTTTCCGAAAGATTTGAAAACCATGTCCTCCGCATCACCCATCGAGGAGCTCGTCGAACAGAGCAAACGTTTTAAGAATGACAATTTCACGGTCTATAAATACAAAGCGGTTCCTTCCCAAAATTACCAGTTCACCATAGGTCGGTTATTTGAACTGGATACCGCAGGACAGTGCAGATTCGGAATTACAGGTGCACTGAACTACAGAAACAGCCAAACCATCCACAATATTGACGAAATACGTCGCGGAAAATGGAATACGAATACGGAGATCGCGGCAGGAGGCCTATCCTATAATTACAACACTACGCTTGGCGGTATCTTGAATATGGGCCTCCAATTGGGACGACATAGGTTTAGCCTGCGCAACACCTATACCCATTTATTTGACAATTCCTTTACGCGTATTAAGGGCGTGAGTTCGGATAATAACTTCAACGGGATGCCGGATCAGATCCGTGAAACGGACGACCCGACGTTCACTACACTGCTCCAGAACAAGCTTTCCGGGATGCATCAGTTAAAAAAAGTGAAGCTGGAATGGGACTTCGCAAGGACAGGCATTGACCGCAAACAGAAGGATATCGGCATTGCTACGCAGGCTCCGCAGATCATCGGAACAGACACCTTGTTTTTGTACCTCCCGAACCAGCTATCGGAACCGAGGTTTACGCCTGTATCGCGGCAGCACTATTCCAACAGTGAGACCCAGTACGCGTGGGCGGTATCCGCTTCCCGGCCGTTCGACTTTGGCAGCTTCACCAATACCGTCAAAATGGGTTATTCCGGTACGGACCGCCAAGCCAGATTTGACTGGAAAATACTTCCAGTGGTTGTGGACAATGCCATATTCGATCCTTCACTCCGGTATATCCCTATTTCCGACTGGCTGAAACCGGAAAATATACGCCCAGATGGATATATGTTGCTGATGGACGGATGGGGCAACGATTACTACGCCGGAAAAAGCCAAAATCATGCGGGGTATGCCATGCTGGACAATAAACTCAACGAAAAGTGGCGTCTGGTATGGGGCCTTCGTGCAGAATATTATGATTATCGCGAACTCAACAACGGCTCCAATGCTCCGAAGCCAGGAGCCAATGGAGAATTTCAACGGCCAGAAGATAAAAAGTGGCAATGGCTGCCCTCGGCAAACCTTACCTATAGCCCTGCGGGATCACTGAATATCCGCGCTGCTTATTCAAGTACGGTTGTGCGTCCGGAAATGATGGACAATAGTCAATTTTTTCGTTACAGCGTATTCTATGACGGCCTGGTAGGCAGTCAGGGGATCAGCAGTACCCGTGTCAACAGTTGGGATTTCAAGGCAGAATGGTTTCCGGGTTTAGGCGAGGTATTGTCCATAGGCGGATACTATAAGCATTTTGACAAACCTGCTGAAATGATTGCTATGGAAACCAATGACTTTGGATTTCGATATACGCTAAAAAACTCCAATTGGGCAAAGGTCTATGGATTGGAAATTGAAGCGCGGAAAAGCCTGGCCTTTATCAGCGAAGTGAACCTGTTAAAAAACCTAACGGTGTACGGTAACCTAACCTTACAACAATCCCGGGTAGAAGGCTTATACCCGTTTGAAGATCCCAATACCAAAGAAATCGTCATGGCACCTATGAAACAGAAGCGTGCCCTTTACGGGCAGGCACCCTATTTACTAAATGCCGGGCTCCAATATCAGGATGAAAAGTTTGGGGTTAATGTGGTGTACAATAAATCGGGCAGAAAAACATATTTCGTTACGACCTCACCAGCGAATACCGAATATGAACAGCCAAGGGAGCAATTGGATGCCCAGATCAGTTACAAACTGTTAAAGTCTCGGCTTGAAGTGAGGATGAATGGCGGAAACCTCTTAAACGCAGCTTCTGTATTCTACAACAACAGGGGGAGTTATGAAATAAATCCGGACAATACCCCTGGATCACTCGATTTCAGTAATGCACAGCGTTTAAAAGAAGGTTTTACGGACAACTATGAAGAGGGAGACCTATACACGTTCAAACAGCATTTCGGACGTACGTTCAGTGCTTCACTCGTCTATAAATTTTAAAAAAGAGTTAAAAATGAAAATATTAAATATCTTAAAATCCATCATACTGGTGCTGATGCTAGCAACATCATGGAGCTGCCAAAAAGGAGAACTGTTCCAGCCAACAACTCCAGATATCGTTGAATTGGCCTTTAGTGGCTCTACCTCGGTACCACTGGAATTTGTTTATGACGAGGTGATAGTAGACACTACAGTAGGGCAAAGCAATAGTTTGCCCAATCCCTTTAGATTAAATATCTCGAAAGGTGATCAGAAAATTCTTATTCGCGAAAAAGGGAAAACAGCTATTTTGAAAACTTATACGCTCAGTACTACCACTTTTCAACAAAAATTCAACATACTATATGATGAAGGAAAGATCTACGAAAAAAGCATATTTTATAATTTACATGTAATTCCATTAGGTAAAGCTATTGAGTTCTTTATAGATGGTAAACGAGTAAACCAAACAGCTAATGGTGAGTTACTTTCCAGTACATTGACTGTTCCGATAGACAAGGATCAAGAAAGGACGCTTTCGGTTAAAATCAAGGGTGAAAATGAGGCCTTTCTTACTAAAATAATAACTGACGCCGATTCTAATAAAACGCTTAAGTTCCTGTTAGATGGAGAAAAGCTGGTTGAGCATATGGAATTGCCTGCCTTGAAAAATGCGAAAGGGATGTCTTTGACTTTGAAATTTAAGCCCACCATCGAATTTGGACAAAGTACTTTTTTAGGCGGTGATGTGGATCTGGTTTTTTATCTGCGGGATATGACGACGGAAGAAGTGACACCATTTGTACCAGAGATAAGGATTACGGTTCCCGTATCACAGTCATTTGCAACTGTCGAATTGCCACCGCTGCCAGAGGGGAAACTTTATACCTTTGATGTAGTCAGGAAAGGAATAAATCAGGTTCCTTATACTTATAAAAAATTCACTTCAGATGAAGTCTTTCCTGTTCTACAAAATCAGGGAAGGTATGGTACTTTAATTTTTTTTAAAGACTTAAATAATCATTATTTTCTGCCGGGTGAACGTTTAGTTTGCACGATTTCGGTTGGTGAAGAGCAATGGGGAGAGAATTATGATGAAGTTTTTATCGTTCCAGGTAGTGTGTCGTTATTAAACGATTTTATCAATATTCAATAAGACAGGTTAGCAAAACAGGTATCATCAGATTTTTATTCTGATGATACCTGTTGAATAAGTTCAATCATCAGCCTGAAAGATATATCAGGATGAGCGACCTGGTTGACTGTTCCATTAATATAAAGTTCCTTTTCCGGATTGCAGAACGCTAAGACACCTGATAACCCGGAGTGTCAGATAAGTTCTGGAATATGACCACAAGGATCAAATAGACGAAGCAATTTAAAACGATAAATTGCTTCTTCGCGTTCGAATCTCTTTAATATGCGAAAGTTTTATAACGAATACCCAGGTATCCAGACAGTGTCTGTACACTTGACATGGTCATTTATATGTGAACTCCTCATTATCGAATGATAAAGCAAAGAGAGATGCTCGACAAGGAGGCTAAAGCTACGGAGCTTCTAGAAACGTTAACCTTGTTTAACACATGCCAATGGTAAGGAATATTCATCAAAGCCTTATATTTAACTAGTGATTATTAACTACAGGAAAACAAAGGCCATCACAATCCAGCTTTGAAATGACATTATTTTTATCCGACATTAATATTAAGGCGGCGATTGTAACGGCTATCTTAATAATAGCGACGATCTTTAACAAATCTGTAGCTCAAGAACTGAAAACCCAAAGGGGCATTATCTTGTCATCCGATACGACACTATTATTGAAAGACGGACATGCACGCTATGATTCTGTATTTCTGACTAAAAAAGGCATTGTACTTGAAGAAGTGCTAATTAAGGCTAATGGGGCAAATACCAAGCTGCGTAATCTCGAAATACTAAAGACGGATTTGAATAAGAAAAATGGTATTTATTATGAAGGTCGTCCACCTCTGGCATTACTTAATCCATTCGGGGGAAAACCGATTACTTTCTTCTACGAGCTGTTAAGCAAAGGGGGAAGACAAGCAAGAAAAATGAAGAGCACGATCCAAACCGAATACGAACATAATGAAATTGACGAAATTTTTAATGCCACTACGATTAGAACAGTAATCGATATAGACGACAGCCAGCTAGAGAGATTTATTCTACAATTTAGGCCAACCTTGGAGGAAGCCCGTAGTTGGTCGGTCTATGATTTTCAGGTGTACGTTAAAAAAAGCTTTGAGTCTTTTGTTAGCGATTAGAATTATGGGCGGATCCCCGCAAAAAACAATGAGGAATAGACCTAATCATCAATTCCTTTGCCTGCCAAAATATGCAGATAATATTTTTCAATCCTCAGCTGCCGTGTTTTGGATTGTTTGGCCTGGTTGAAATAAAATAAGTATCCCTTTTGACGCCCTGATGTGAGTGAATGAAAGGCGGTATTCAGTGCCTTGTCTTCATCTAAGGCGTTTTGAAATTCTTCAGGAACAGGATAATCGGTTACTTTCTTCAATTCTACTTTCTTTCCTGATTTTTCGTTTTCAATAGCTTCTTTGATATAGGCCTTGATGACCGCTTGCAGTTTTATTACCTGTTCGATATGGGTAAACCTAATCTGTCTTGCCGCTTGTACATTTTTCGTTTGCTGTACCAGAATGTTTTCCGGATCTTTTAATAAACTGCCTTTATGGAAGAGCAATGCACAATACTCCTTGAATCCGTGAATCAGCACAATGTTTTTTCCTTGAAAAGTATAACAGGGATGCATCCATTTGTAATCTTCTTCGAGGGATGTGTTCTCGCAGACAATCTCACGCAATAAAAGAAATTCGTCTTTCCATTTTTCTGCGTTCATAAAAAAAGCTTCTATTTTTTGGTTCATAGAAATGAGATTAGTTTACTTAAAATAGAGTGGGTAAAACAAAAATAGAAAAAACAATCGAGATGTTGATGGAATCATTCCCCGTGAAAAAATGGAGTCCAACTAACGCCATTTTGTAAATGGTGTTCCTATTAACTCACACCCCTCTAGAGGTGGCATGACAACAAATAAAAACACCCATTCTCTCCTCACACCTCATTTACAATACGAACTTGTACCTATTGTGCAAAAATTATTGAAATGTAAAAAAATACTTATTATATTCGCAAGAGCTTAAACCCTGTATACAAGAGCCATAAGACAAAAAAACCGTATATGAAAAACTTGACCATGAGACTTACTTCTTGGCTAAACAATATTGAAAAGAAGCTCCTAAAACAAGATGTGCGCAAAGACGACATGCCAAAGAGTACGCTATCAGATGCCCCGGTCATGGTAGATTTTGAAAGAATACCGGGGAAATATTATCCCGACCTACACGATTATAGAGACAAATATGCCTATCGCCACATGAATCCTTCGGACAAGAAAAAAGCGAAGTCCAGTCCGCTTCGTTCTTTTCCCCAAAAGGAGGTTTACAAATGTTTTGGCTGGCAGCTTCATCCTTATGACATTGAGAAACTGGCTTCCTATATCGTTGCCAATCCACGTT
>JAITLW010000244.1 GCA_031277715.1 Sphingobacterium sp.
AGGTTAAGGCCGAAGGTATGTTTACCATCAACAAAATCAAGCAATAGATCTTGGATGAACGTAAACTATCCTATAGGTTGACCGCCATCATTGGAGACGAACCTTATTTTCAAACTCCCGGTCTAATGACCCATTCTTCCGCTTCTACAGGAAATACATTCAAAGACTGGCGCATGTGGACGCAGATCAACGAGAACGATTACAATTGGAGTGCTGCCTTTTCCCGGAGATTCGGAGAGGGCAAGGATATATCTACATCGATGAAGTTGGGTTATCAGGCATGGACAAAGAGGAGGTCATTGGACCTGAATAAAATGGTGCCCTGGACCAGATCTTGGGTCGAAGGGACCACCAACCAGAAAGCACCAGTACTTGAACTTCCCTATGATCTGCTGTTTGCCAACGAAAATATAGGCAATGGGGACAATCAGGCCTATTATTATGCAGATGCAATTGGTGGGCGGTACTACGATGGCAATATGAGTTCGCATGCACTATACCTGATGGCTGATCAGAAATTTTGGAACAAACTTCGTCTCGTATATGGTGTCCGGGCAGAGTATTTCGATTTGACTTCCAAACAAGAAGAATTGTACCGCAGATCCTATCAGGATGAGCCAGATCCCGACGATGTGCAGCGGCACCGATTTGGGGTAAAGGAAAGCAGCTGGCGTTTTCTCCCATCCCTCAATGCCACCTATAGCCTTACGCCCGAGTTTAACATTCGCGGGAGCTATTCCAGAACCGTGATACGGCCTGATTTCAGAGAAGTAGGCATGTTTGGTATGTACGATTTCGAGATAGATGGATATGTATATGGAGAGCATGTACAGTCGACCCTTATTGACAATATAGACCTACGGCTCGAGTGGTATCCATCTCCAGGAGAGATTATTTCCCTAACAGCCTATCATAAAATGCTAGATAAGCCCATCGAACTGATTCATTCCGGCAAAGGACTCAATGAATACACATATGCCAATATGGAGAGCGCTAAAAATCTAGGACTGGAACTGGAAGTCCGTAAAAATTTTAGCTTCCTGTCAGACAAAGAATGGGCAAAAGACCTATTTATATCCGCCAATGGGACGCTCCTCAAGTCGGAGGTCAATGTGCTCAGTCACTGGGACTGGATCAATAATCCCGAAACTCAGGTAGCCGAACGCGTTCAGCAACGCTATCCCAATCAGGACAGGCCGCTGATGGGCCAGTCACCTTGGTTATTGAACCTCGGACTTGGTTATTGGGGAGACCGTTATGGCGTTACAGGTAGCTACAATCACCGCGGTCCCCGAACCAACCTCGCGAACGTCAGCTTGGCAAGGGTGGAGTATGAACTGGCTCCCAAACAGCTTGACGCTCAATTCTATGCCCGTTTTTTAAAGAAAAAAATGGAAGTAAAGTTCAATATAGCCAACCTGCTGGACGACGGGACCCGTTACTATGTGAATATAAATGACTACGAGCAGGACGAGAATAAACTTGATGTATTGAAAAAAGGCAAATCCATACGGTACAATAAAGAAGAGGGCGACAACATCACTTATCGCCGAAAAGAAGGACGACGCTTCAGTCTTAGTGTCACTTATAATTTTTAATAACCGTTTAATGCCTTCAGATATTTTAAAAATAAGCATATGAAATATCCATGTAACAGAACTGCACAAACACGAAGGACCGCGAAGCAGTATGCACAACATTTACATCAAAAGCGTGCATAATGTAATTACTTCGTGAGCTCGTTACACTCGGTTTGGATATTCCATACCGACAAGTCGGGACAAGTTAATGATAACTGAAAATCAAACCGATCCGCCAGCTGGCGGATCATGAAATAATTTTATGCATATGAATGTAAATATAAAAAGCAGTATAGCAATAGTTCTATTATTGATCAGTACATATTCTTGCAAGAAAGGAGAATATGTAAATCCATTCTCCGAGTTTGTCGATATCTATTTTGATGCCGATAAAACAGCACTGCGAGATAATGGAGCAGGTGTTTTTATTGCAGCCAAGTACAATGGTAAGCCCATCGAATGGGATATCAATCAAAAAAGAATCAGAGTGGTACCCGGTGAGGCCAAATTTGAATTCTATGATACCCGAAATGGAAAAGTTGTTGCGGAAAAAGACATCGATGTACAGCCCGGTTCCCCAAATAGGTATACCTTATTCCAGCCTACAATGGATGCTCCGGTTGCTTTTATAGACCCTAATGGACAAGCCGCAGAAAGTCCTGCTCCTCTCGGGCATATCAAAGTGAAGGTCGCCAATTATGCCCAGTACCTTATCCCTTTCGAAAAGCTGGATCTTCGAGTATCGATCAGTTATTACGATGCCGACTGGAACGAAGTGATCAAAGAGGTCGGCGTTATCAAAGACATTAAGAACAGTATCGATCAGGCTACATACCATATCTTACCCGATGGCCTGCCTAGTCCATTGCCCGATCTACCCTGCAATTATCTCTTTGAATTCATAGATGGCAACACTGGAAAGGCATTGCTCAATCATGGAGGAACAAACTATTCCAATATGGCATTTAGTCCTGCTAGTATCGACCCGATCCCTGTTAAGAATATATTTACGCTGTACATGGTATCCAGAGAAACCTGGGGCGAAGCCCCTCCATTCATCAAAAAAGATGAAGCCTATTATGAAATAGCGACTAACATACTTTTTGCAGATTAGGCGGATGTTCCATTCCTTGTCTGTGGCTTCACTATAATTGTATCGTATTGCGTGGTTGTCGTAAATTTTGCGACAACCACATTTTCGGCATCAGTTGCGGATTTACTTAATCAGGGCTTCCCGCAATAACCTTCAAACATAACTTAATCCTACGGAGCACTTCTTCAGCGAGAACTATTGCGATCGGACTCTGCTTCTAATAGATCAACTTTAATTATTAGTGTATATGTCCTATATTAGAGAATGGCTAAGTAATGAGGAGTATCCTGGGGATTCTGTTCATTACTTATAACATCTCCGATAGTCAGATAATTGATTAGGATTCAAACAATCATATTATCGAGTTGTTATTTTAGCAAAGAGAATAATAAACATAAAATATCCATATAGCACACACATATGAAATATCTAGTATTATTACCCCTGTTAGTGGGAGCTATAACCGTGCAGGCACAGCTCCTTAAGCCCGTTACCTATACCGACGGTACGCAACAGCTACATGGCATTGTCAGTGCTCATGAAGGAAAGAATCTTCCAGGTGTACTAATTCTTCCCGCCTGGAAAGGTATTGATAATGAAGCCAAACAGGCCGCTCAAGATCTGTCAAGAGAAGGATATATCGCTTTTATTGCCGATATCTACGGAGAGGGTAATATACCTACAGACAATGCAGCGGCAGGCAAATTGGCCGGTAAGTATAAGAATGATTATAAAGCTTATCAGCACCGTATTCAACTAGCCTTAGATGCATTGATAAAACAAGGAGCCGACCCACAAAAGATTGCAGTAATCGGTTATTGTTTTGGAGGAACCGGCGCGCTTGAAGCGGCTAGGGGAGGACTTCCCGTACAAGGTGTAGTCAGTATCCATGGTGGCTTAGCACACGCAGCAGACCGACCAATTTCGCCGATTAGAGCTAAAGTCCTGGTTGAACATCCAGCAGAAGACAAGTCCGTCAGTAAAGCCGACTACGATAATTTTATTGTGGAGATGAATACCGCAAAAGCAGATTGGCAGATCATCACCTATGCCCATTGTGGTCATACCTTCACCAACCCCGAGTCGGCCGATTATAATCCGCTGATGGCCCAGAGAGCTTGGAAACACACACTTCTGTTTTTAGACGAATTATTAAAGTAACGAAATGCAGTATATACATACCATAGAGATTAAAGTCAGTACCGAACATCTAGATCACAATAATCATGTCAATAATGTGCAGTTTGTCAATTGGGTAGAGCAGGCCGCGGCCGAACACTGGGATATCCTAAAAGTTGCAACGCCCTACGAAAACGATTATTGGGTTATGTACGACCATCATATTCAGTACAAGAAACAGGTGTTTCTGGGCGATACCATCCTAGTCAAAACCTATCCTCAGGCACCCGAAGGAGTCAAACAGCCACGAAAGGTCGAGTTTTATGTCAATGATAAACTCATGGTAGACTCCCGTACATTATGGGTGCTGTGCGATAGCGAGACTAACAAGGTACGTAGACTAGGAGCAGACTGGTTAGCGCGTTATGGTTTTTAAGGGTTTAATGACCGAGAAGTCTTTATACCCAGTAAATATTTTAAACAACCTGTTCTATTGCGCAAAATAGCTTGTTAAAATTAAAGCTCAGCGAATTTGGGGAGCGTTTAAAAGAAGATATGGAATTGTACATTGTCTTCGAAAATAGCCAAAAACAGGGATAAAAAAGATAGATATAAGTTACGAATTTTGTATTTAAGATAGTTTTGATTCCAGATTAAAAGCAAGTAAAACTATAAGCAAATACAACTAAAATTTATACGTAAATGAATTTATCTTACTTAAAAATGGCAACTATATGTGCCACGTTAACCTTTTCTGTAGGCATGACAACCCTTATTTCCTGCAATCAACCCAAAAAAGGAACCGGCGATGAAAAAACAAATACCAATATCAATACATCAAATGTAGAAAGCCCGCTTTCTGATTCGTTGAAAGTAGAAAATCTAGCACTGGACCTCAAGAAATTAAAACCTTTGGGCGAGGCTGAATTTAAAGCCAAGTTCAGTAAAACGTTCAATGGTTTTCAACTTACCGACGTGCAATCTTATGAGGACAACGAAAAAGGTTCATCGGCTTATGCAATGTATGAAAACGGTGAAAATCACATTTATCTTTCAATAGCTGATGGAGCAGGTGCAGGCGCAGAAAAGGTGCGAGAAAATATGATAAGCTATCTGGAAATAAAGAAAGATGTACAGCCTGGCGATAAAACTACCATTGTAGAATACAAAGGCTGGCAGTCATTTTTTGACGAGAGTATGTTTGAAAGTGATAAGATGACTGCTATTCACTACCTAGAAGGCAACAGATATAATGTTGTAGCTCAGGGAACAGGCGTTACACTAGCTGAAATGAAAAGCTTTTTGGATAAATTAAGCTTGTAATCGCTGAAATCTTCATTTTGTGTTGTTGTCTATTATCCATAAATCAGCTTTACAGATCCTACGGATTTAGATGGCAACACTACAGTCAACTATCTTATTTTCCTAAAAACGACTCCATTTCTGCTACAATTCGTTTAGACTGCGTATGATGTAGATAATGG
>JAITLW010000266.1 GCA_031277715.1 Sphingobacterium sp.
GGCTCTGTAAATGGGAAATAAGAAGGGCGGAAACGAACCTTTGTACCTTCTCCATAAAGCTCTTGTACAAAGTGAAAAAGTGTCTGTTTCAAATCAGCAAACGAGACATTCTCATCGACATACAAGCCTTCAACCTGATGAAAAAAGCAATGTGCACGAGCAGAAATAGCTTCATTACGATATACGCGACCAGGCATAATAGCACGGAAAGGAGGTTTTCCCATTTCCATCATACGCACTTGCACCGATGATGTATGTGTCCGCAGAGCGATATCATTACCATCTTGCTTTTTAATAAAAAAAGTATCTTGCATATCACGGGCAGGATGCTCTGGCGGGAAGTTTAAGGCAGAGAAGTTATGCCAATCATCTTCTATTTCCGGCCCTTCAGAAACGACAAAGCCTAGCTTCTTGAAAATCTCTACAATCTCCTTACGCACCAAAGAAAGTGGGTGACGAGACCCTAACTCCATACCCTCACCTGGCAAGGTCAGATCACTTTCCTTCCTTTCCAAAGCACTACTGGATTGTTGGAATTCAGCTTGGGCCTCTTGAAATTTATCCTCTGCCAACTGTTTAAATTCATTCAAGACTTTTCCCAACACCCGTTTCTCTTCGGATGAAACTGTCTTAAACTCTTCAAACAAACTTTTTACGATACCTTTAGAAACCAAAAATTTCAATCGGAATGTTTCCACATCGCCGATCGAACTTGGAGCAAACTGCTCAATCTCTTCTGTATACTGCTTTATCTTATCTTGCAACATAAAGCCAAAGATACGGCAAAAAATAAAATTTCAAGAACCCCTTTTCTATTATTTACAGTTTAAAAGGGCAGACCGTCATCTTCCTCATTATTCTCAGTGAAGTCAACCTGTTGCTCCTGCGCTTGAGCTGTACCACCAGCGGCACCTCCTGCCTGAGGATTTGTCCCCCCTTCGAAATCCGAACGCCGTCCAAGAATATTAAAGCTCTCCGCCACAATCTCTGTGGTATACCGACGTACTCCCTCTTTATCTTCATAGGTCCGCGTACGAAGCTTCCCTTCGATGTATACGAGACGGCCTTTGGTCAGGTACTTAGCGGCGACATCAGCTAACCCCCTCCACATAACAACATTATGCCACTCCGTTTGCTCCACCTTCTTCCCGTCCCGATTGAAAGTTTCAGAAGTTGCAAGAGGAAAACTAGCAACGCTAATATTACCTTCTAAATAACGTAACTCAGGATCTTTCCCCAGATGACCCACTAAAATAACTTTGTTAACACTTGACATAATAATTTAGGATTTTGATTTGGTCTATAAATACTTATCAATAAAAGAAAAAACAAGTTTATGTTTAGCTAATTTATCCAAATTTTCTAACAAAAAGTAATGCCATGTATCTTTTTTTTCCAAAACATCTTTAGCATTGGGCAATCTAAAAAAACGAGCATAGATATTTTGATGGCTCAGTACATGCTTGGTCACTCCGCCTAATGGTTCGACGACCGCATCACCGAAAGCCGTCCGATATTCATCGGTATGGATCAGCTCTTCCAACTCTAACTGATCTTTTGTCTCAATCAATGGAAATTCATACATATTCGCCCATACATCTTCACTGCCCCGCTTTGACATCAAAATCATATCATCGTCCTCAATCACAAAGTAATTGAAATAACGATCTCGGGACTTTTTTGCCTTAACTTTGACAGGGAGTACAGCTACAGTATCCTCCTCCAATGCCGCACACTCTCCCCGAAAGATACAATCCCCACACAGCGGTGCCTTAGGCTTACATACCGTCGCCCCAAAGTCCATAATAGCGTGGTTATAGGTTCCTGGATCGCTGGTACTGATCAGATCCTGAGCCAAACCCTGAAACAACTTTTTTCCTTCGCCTGTATTGATCGCTGTCGGAATACCGAAAACCCGAGCAAGCACCCGAAACACATTTCCATCCAATACCGCCTTACATTCGCCTACAGAAAAAGAAGATATAGCCGCAGCGGTATATTCTCCTACCCCCGGCAGGCTTAACAGATTCTCATAATCACTCGGAAACTGACCTTGGTAGTCTTGTACAACGATCTTGGCCGCCTTGTGCATGTTTCTAGCCCGAGAGTAATACCCTAAGCCCTGCCACAACCTTAATACCTCATCTTCATTGGCTGCCGCAAATTCCGCTACAGATGGAAAATGTTCAACAAAAGTGTAAAAATATGGAAGCCCCTGCTCTACTCTGGTCTGTTGAAGAATCACCTCAGACAACCAAATAATATAAGGATCCTGGGTCTTCCTCCAAGGTAAATCACGGCCCTCCGATCGGTACCATGCTATCAGTTTATTTGCGAATGACATAGCGCAAAAGTGAGCATTTTTAACATAGTTTAACAATAACATGTTGAAAATCAATAACAACAAATTGATACTTAAGCACATAATATGTACTTTTGCATGCACCGTATGTAATACACAATAAAAGTTGAGAACATGTTAAAAAAGAAATCATCTGTATTGATTTGCATAGAGGGACATAAAGACAAGAACCTAGTAGTCCCCACACTTATTGTAAAGAATTTAAAAAATATAGCATTATCAGTTTCCGCACTCATTGTCACTTTGGTTGGCTCTCTGATCTATATGGCTCATAAGCAAGAGAAAGAATTAAACTCGCGGTATGAAGCAACATTGAATCAGGTAAACCAAAAGAACCGCCAGCTTACTTTAAAGAAAAATGAAACTGAACGGGGAATATTGGAAGCAAAAAAATCATTTGACAAAATAGATTCCACGCTGGCGATCATTAATCAAAAAATGAAAAACCGGGGGTTAAAAACCATTGCATTACAAAATGCGGGAGGACCGGTCGAACCTGACGAAGAGAATATCGATTTACTGAGCGAATACTACGAAGAAGCCTTAAAAGACCTGGACAACAAACTATCCAACCTACCCATTGGGATCCCACATCAAGGCAAAATAACATCAAAATTCGGTTACAGAGCCAACCCATTTACAAATAGAGGCCGTGAGATGCACTCTGGTGTCGACCTGAAAGGCAACACGGGAGATCCCATCAAGGCAACTGCATCAGGCAAGGTTACGTTTTCTGGATATGATGGAGAATATGGGAATGTAGTCAAAGTACAACATAAAAATGGTTACGAAACACGCTATGCACACCTCTCCAAAACAAAAGTAAAAAAAGGAGATAAGATAGATGCAGGCAAAACTGTAGGTTTATTGGGCAGCACCGGACGTAGCACGGGCCCGCATTTACATTACGAAATCCTGAAAGACGACAAAAAGATAAATCCTGAAAAATATTTCAGACTTTAAGTAACAAGCACTTTTCATATCTATTGACAGCTTCGATAGGTATGAAAGTTTTCTATCTTTGTTTGATGAATCAAACATTCCAAATAAACACCCTGCATAGAGGCAGATACATGCTCTGTTTTTTTGTACTCCTTTTTGTTTTCGGAGGAATCAGCTCTTATATTCCACTTTCTGAAATCTATAAAATAATCATCGTACTTTTTACTATTCCGATCATCTTATACACCGCAGTAAAAGTCAGTCAACGTCCATCAACCTGGACATTAGACTCAGAGAGCTTGACAATAGCCTTTGCTCAAGAGACACATGTATACCCGATCGCAGATATCGATCACCTACGGAGTCTGACACGCTCTGGTGGCAACCTATATGTAATCTATCTGCGCAAAAAAAGCCCTGCTAGATATTGGCGCAATAAACTCTTCCAGGCAGACGACGATACCCTGGCGCTGCATGAAGCACTAGTACAAAGTGATATCGAATATTTTAAGTTTTAGTTCAGTCGCCAGACATTTTTCAACCTAGTCTTAGCCAAAATTCCCTTCGGTTTTTGTATGTTTGACAGATGAAGTCAAAAGTTTTCTTACTAGCATTAATCGCTTTAATCAGTATACAATCAACCTTTGCCCAACGGAAAGGCTATTGGCAACAAAAAGTCGACTACAAGATAAATGTCGATGTCGATGAGAAAAACTATCAGTACGATGGGACGATGACCCTAAAGTACACGAATAATTCGGGACACAGCCTATCGAAAGTCTACTTCCATCTCTATTTCAATGCTTTTCAACCAGGAAGCATGATGGACTATAGACTCTCCAACATCGCAGATCCCGATAGTAGAATGGCTACAAATCTAGGCACCAAAGAAAATCCAAAATGGGAAAGCCGTATCGCCAAACTGACACCAGAGCAGATTGGCTATCAAAAGATTAAAACGCTATCGATGAATGGTGCAAAAACTGATTTCAAGACAGATGGTACGCTATTGGAAGTCAGTCTTCCGCATGCTATCGAAGATGGTACCACAGCAACCTTTGACTTGACGTGGATCGCACAGGTTCCAGAACAAATCAGACGGACAGGACGCAACTCAAAAGAAGATGTCGCATTGTCCATGGCACAGTGGTACCCAAAAATGGCACACTTTGACGAATTCGGATGGCACCTAGATGAATATGTAGCACGTGAATTTGTCGCTCCTTTTGGAAACTTCGATGTATCTATACATATCAATAAAAACTACATCGTAGGAGCATCGGGCGTTCTGCAAAATGCAGACGAAGTAAAAGGCTACCAACGCAAGGCAAAAGTAAAAACACAAGGCAATAAAGCGACATGGCACTATAAAGCGGAAAACATCCATGATTTTGTCTGGGCAGCCGATCCTAAATTTGTAGTAGACTCTACGACGAATAAAAATGGAGTCACACTCTATACCGTCTACATACCTGTCGATGATGCTACCGTAAAGAACTGGAAGCAGGCGCTTGGTCTAGCGGCTGATTTTTTCGATTTATGCAACCAAAAATTCGGCGCCTACCCTTGGTCGACCTATACCATCATACAGGGAGGCGATGGCGGCATGGAATATGGAACAGCAACGTTAGTAACCGGAGGCAGAAATATTAAAAGCCTGGTTGGTGTTATTTTTCATGAGGCGGCTCACTCTTGGTACCAGCACCTATTTGGCATCAACGAAACAGTTGATGAATGGTTTGACGAAGGATTTACAAGCTATGTAGAAGAGCTGGGCATGCAGCAGCTTTTTTATAAAAAAGGAGCTCTAGAAACCAATCCGATGATAGATGCGTACAGAGCCTACTACAAATTGGCGCTATCCGGTAAAGAGGAACCGATGAGCCTATTAGCGGACTATTACAATACAAACTACGGATACAGCAATCAAGCATACAACAAAGGAGCTGTCCTCGCAGAACAGTTAGGATACATCATAGGAAAGTCGAATCTAGAAAAAACATTTTTGAAATTCTATGATATCTGGAAATTCAAACATCCAACTCCCAACGATTTCAAACGGGTTGCTGAAGATGTCTCTGGAATCAATCTCAAATGGTACTTCAACCTATTTGTAAATACAACACGTCATATCGACTACGCTATCCAAGAGGTGACCGACAGCAGTATTACCCTACGCAACAAGTCCAATCTAGCCATGCCGATAGATGTCCTGGTGGAGTATAAAGACGGTTCTAAAGAATTATTCTATATCCCACTACGTGAGATGCGCGGCGAGAAACCAGCAGAGGACTTTGCTATCTACGAAAATGTCAAGAGAACTATCCTCGAAGATTGGAACTGGACTGTACCGACATACAGCTTTCCTGTAAACAAAGTACCGTCCAAAATATGGATCGACCCAACACAACGCTTGGCCGACATTGAAGCTAGTGACAATTACTCCGCCCGTTAGATGATTTATTTCCATATCCCATTCTGCAAGCAGGCTTGTCACTATTGTGATTTTCATTTTTCAACGTCGTTAAAATATAAAGAAGACGTGTTGCTAGCCCTACACAAGGAGCTAGCGACACGTACAGGATACCTGGAGGACAAAAAAGTGCACTCCATCTATTTTGGCGGGGGCACGCCTTCCATCTTAGAACCATCCGAAATACAGCACCTTATTGACCAGGTCGCCCATTATTTTGACATAGACCCTCAAGCAGAAATAACACTGGAAGCCAATCCTGATGACCTCACCCGGGAGAAAGTAAATACGCTAAGGCAAACCTCTATAAACCGGTTTAGCATCGGCATACAGTCTTTCTTTCAAGAAGACCTAAGCTGGATGAACAGAGCACACAATGCACAGGAAGCCGACGCCTCTATAAAAAGAGTTCAGGATGCCGGTTTCGAAAATATAACGTGCGACCTCATCTACGGTTATCCTTTGCTATCCAACGAAAAATGGATATCAAACATGGATAAACTAACAACTCTTAACGTACCGCACATCTCCTCCTATGCAATGACTGTCGAGCACAGAACAGCACTAGCACATCACATCAAAACGGGACGTACACCAGCCATTCTGGAGGATCAGGCGGAGTTACAGATGCGAATGCTTATGGAGACGCTTACATCTCACGAATACGAGCATTATGAAATCTCGAATTTTGCAAAAAATGGCAAATATGCCAAGCATAACACAAACTACTGGAGAGGCAAACACTACTTAGGCATAGGTCCCTCGGCCCACTCTTATAATGGGGGATCGCGAAGCTGGAATGTTGCAAACAATGCAAAATACATCGCCGCACTACAAGAACGTACAGAATACCAAGAAATCGAACAACTCTCCCTACAGGACCGTTACAACGAATATATCATGACCTCACTCCGCACCATGTGGGGTGTACAAACACAGCAGATACAGGAGCAATTCGGATCGGACTTTCTTTCGCATTTCCTTCGTGAAATCGAACCATTTACTGCGGAGCAAAAGATAAGATTAGACCATGACGGGGCTTACAAATTGACTTCTCAGGGAAAACTATTTGCAGATTTCATCGCATCGGAACTCTTTTTTATCGAAAACTAAACGAAAGGGTCTCCTCCAAAAGCTTGAACAAAATCATTTTCATTGAATAATCAATAATAAAATAGCTATAACAGTGATAAATTAAAAAAAGAACACTATAAAGCGATTTCATTTTTATCAATTCTTCAAAATCATTCGCTCTTTACACTATTAATGACCTATTTTTGCTGCGTAATAGTTATAGCAAAAATTATGGTACAAAAATCGACTTTTGAAGCTGAAATCAAAAGTTACAAAAGCAAACAAAATGCGGCTGTCAAGCTGATACAGATTGTCAGCAACCTATGGTATAACCACTCCATAGAACTGGTATTTTTCAGAAACCAACTGTTCGACCGCAGAGTAAGTCGTATTTTAACGCTACATCAAGAATCAAAAGCACTTTCAGATAGCCCAATCAGCATATTCGAAACATTGCAAATAGCAGAGGCCATGCAACACTTAAAGCTAGCCCCTTCTCGTTTGGATATCGGTAAACTGGCTTTAGAAGTTCGGAATCAAAATATCGAAGAAGAACATATTCTATACTTTATTAAAAAAGAACTCTTATCTGCACAAGAGCACCAGACATTCGAACCAAGAGACGTAGTCCTCTACGGATTTGGCAGAATTGGACGTTTGCTCGCACGCGAGCTAATCAGCAAAGCCGGAGCAGGACATCAACTGCGACTTCGTGCTATTGTAACCCGCGATAATGTAGATATTAATACACTCCAAAAAAGAGCTACTTTACTACAGAATGACTCTATACATGGAGACTTCGAAGGCGTAGTAGAAGTAGATGAAAGTAAAGGCGCTTTAATAATAAATGGAGCCACAGTATATATTATTTCTGCAAAAAACCCGGAAGACATTGACTACACCAAATATGGAATCGACAATGCATTGGTAATTGACAATACAGGCGCATTTAGGGACAACAACGAATTGGGCAGACATTTGACCTCTACCGGTGCGTCTCAAGTATTATTGACCGCTCCAGGAAAAGGTGTGCCAAACATCGTGTACGGTGTCAACAATGACATGATTGATCTAGACAACTCCACAATCTTCTCTGCTGCGTCATGTACTACAAATGCAATTTCCCCGATTCTGGAGGTTGTACATAACAAATTCGGCATTAAACACGGACATATAGAAACAATACACTCCTATACAAATGACCAGAATTTAGTAGACAACATGCACAAAAAGACCAGAAGAGGTCGTGCGGCAGCATTAAACATGGTTATTACCGAAACAGGAGCTGGTTCTGCTGTAGCCAAGGTATTACCTGAACTTGCCGGAAAACTAACTTCCAATGCGATACGTGTACCTGTGCCAAACGGCTCTCTCGCTATCTTAAACGTAGAGCTAACTAAAAAAACAACACTTGAAGAGCTTAATAATACATTAAAAGAAAGTGCACTATACGGTAGCTTAGTCGAACAAATTAAATACTCAGATAATGAAGAACTAGTTTCCTCAGATATCATAGGCACTTCGGCAGCATCTGTAGTAGACGCACCTGCAACAATTGTTTCTGCAGATGGTAAACATGTTAATCTGTACGTATGGTATGACAATGAGTACGGCTATACGCATCAGGTAATGCGCCTAGCACGACATATCGCAGGTGTTAGAAGATACACTTACTATTAAACAACTACGTCCAATTTTCAATTTTTTAATAAATCGAGGCTGTCTTTAGGGGCAGCCTCTTATTTTTGGTGGAGATCTAAAAGCTTTTCTGTCTCCAGGTACTTCATGATAATTTGGGTCGCTCCAGCCCGTTGCTTC
>JAITLW010000200.1 GCA_031277715.1 Sphingobacterium sp.
ACAAATATTATGACATATCCTAATTTTTGGGAGTATAAGTGCAATTTTGTAGGCAGTATTGCGTATGTGTTTGATATGCATCTGCAGGCAGTTTGCAATCTCCATGGGGTGGAGGTTGGGAAAATATTGCGTTCGCCGATAGAAGAGATATTTCATTTTATCATACAGCGAGAGGCAAGTAATGTGGATTTTTAAGTAATTTAAAACAAAAAGGAGTTAGTTATGTTTACAGTTGCATTGATTATGGTGCTTAATATGATTGTACCACCGCCTAGTGTGTATGATTTTTCTTTCACTTCTATAGATGGGAAGAAGATTGAGCTTTCGGAATTTAAGGGCAAAAAAATATTGATTGTGAATACTGCATCAAAATGTGGCTTTACGAAACAATATAAAGATTTGCAGGATTTGCATAATTCGTATGGTGATGGATTGGTCATCATTGGGTTTCCTGCCAATAATTTTGGTAATCAAGAACCAGGTGCCAATGAAGAGATCAAGGAGTTTTGTCAGGAGAACTATGGTGTAAGCTTTCTCATGGCAGAAAAGGTCGAGGTCAAGGGAGATAAGATTAATCCCTTATTTAAGTTTTTGACGGAACAGCCTAATCCAGATTTTACAGGAGACATTAAATGGAATTTTGAGAAGTTTCTGGTTGACGAAAACGGAAAGCTGATTCATCGCTATCGGTCGCAAATCAGCCCGATGGATGTGATGTTGACGGGACAGTTATAAAAAAAACACTCTTGATGGGCAAGAGTGTTTTTAACTAACCAATTTTTAACCTAAATTTTGATGAAACTCATCTTTATGAAGTACACTACAAAAGTAGGGGCTTACTTGCATAATTAAGGTTACTTAAAATTAAGTTTGTGTTAAATATCATTTGCGGTGTGGTAGCAATATCTGCATAGTGGTTCATAGCTTTCTTTCTCTCCCAATAATACGATGTTTTCATTTGCTGTAGTCCGGTGAGAGTAGTTGGCCGGTGATCCGCACCTTACACAGACGGCATGAACTTTTGTGATATGTTCCGCAACGGCAAGCAATGCTGGAATGGGACCAAACGGTTTGCCTTGAAAATCCATATCTAACCCTGCTACGATAACGCGTACGCCTTTGTTGGCGAGCTGCACACAGACGTTGGGTAATTCGTCATCAAAAAACTGAGCTTCGTCTATACCTACTACTTTGGTCTCGCTACTCAAAAGTAGTATAGCGGAAGAGTGATTGACGGGAGTTGATGGAATGCTGTTGCTGTCATGTGATACAACTTCTTTTTCTGCATACCTTATGTCGATGGAGGGTTTAAATATTTCAACGGGAAGTTTAGCGAATTGAGCCCGCTTCATTCTGCGGATAAGCTCTTCGGTCTTTCCAGAAAACATGGATCCACAAATCACCTCGATGCTCCCTGTCTGTCCATCTCTTCGATTGAAATACTGTTCGGAAAATAACATACTTTTTTATTTATTAATAGTGCTTTGGGAAGTGTTAATATATCACAAATCCGTACTTACAACAGCACGAATATCGAAATTATATCTTATTTTTGGTATACATAAGATGTAGGATACTAGTGTTCATTATAAAAAAATACAATACCCATGGCTAAGTCTAAAGATCAATTGTTTGCGAAGATAGATTACCTTCTTTCTGATATTAACTCTAAATATGAATTGTTAAAGTCTAATGAGGATCTCGATGCGGTGGAACTGACTCTATTAGAGGGAGATATTGATTATCTGTCGAATCATATCAAAGCACTGGGATACTTTGTTGAGTTCGAAGAGATAGAGATCGTAAATGATGTTGTCTTTGAAACTGCACCTCCAGCTCCTGTATTTACTCCAGAATCGGTCATTACGAAAGAAGTAGATTCACAGGCGATATTTGAAGAAATCCCTGCGGCTCCAGTGGTACCTGTACAGACGGAGGCTCCGGCTAGTTTTGTCGGACAGGCGCCTGCAACAGAAACGAAAATTTCATTTGAAGAGGAACAACGGGCCGAAGAGCCTGTGTCCCCAATAAAGAAGGAGGAGGAACCTGTGGTGCGTGAGGTAATCGAAGAAAAGAAAGTACTGGTTGTGGAACAGGTCGAGGTCAAAGTGGAAACGGTAATACAGGAAGAGTCTACAAGGCCGTTGACTATAAATGAGTTAATTCAACAACAACGTCTTGCAGGAGTGAATATGACGCAGCAGTTCCAGACGTCTAATGCGCAGGAGCGTGTGACAGATTTGAAATCAGCGGTGAGCTTAAACGATAAGTTGTTGTTTATTAAAGATTTGTTCAATGGATATAGCTTAGCCTATAGCGAAGCATTAGAGTTATTGAACAGATTTAACAATTTTGCAGAAGCAGATGCTTTTTTACAATCGAACTATGCGTTGAAAAATGGATGGACAGAGAAACCGCAGACGGTTGATAAGTTTTACATTCTTTTGAGAAAGAAATTCTCGAATTAATATCTAGATAAAGTAGAAGGGCATCTTAAAAATAGGATGCCCTTCTTGTTGAATTATATTAGCTCAGGTCAAATTTGATCCAGTCTGAACCGTTTCTTCCAAAAATAAAGTATTTGGGCTGGATGATTTCCGCTAGTATCTCTACATCCTGCAGATAGTTCTCTTCACTTTCGTTGAATTGATGTGTTTGGACAATATATATATTGTTGTTTGCTACAGCTTTGCTGTCCGCTTGTAGATTAATAAAAGTGGGTATTACGCTGTATAAGCTTTCGTCGCGCTGGAGTATAATGAAAACAGCGATATCAGAATGAAGGTTGTCTGCCAAAGTACCGCCGGCAACTTTTACTTTTTCCTGAAGTTCTTCTGAATAGATAACTTGAAAATTATTTTGATCTACGATGCAGACAGAAGGAATGGCATCAGGTGTAAGAAATTTTAATTTGTGGATGATGGTGTCGATTTCTTCCTCCCAATGTTCGGCCAATATATCGTCTTGCTGTCTTAGCGTAGCTATTATCTCCTTATATTTTGTCATGTTGCAAATTTAAGCAGGGTCGGGATATAAACCTAATTATGTTCGTTATTTTGAGCTACAATCTTGATTTCGTATTTTGGTCAAAGAAAAGTATAGGTGGTGTTCCTGAGGAGTACTTTAAGGAATGTTGCCTATATGGAATTGAGGAATATTTAAAATAAACAAAATACTATGTTCGATAAATTATTTCAAGCGCAACAGAAGGCGCAGGAGATTAAGTCTAGGTTAGATAATATATCTGTTTCTGCTGAGGCTGAAGGAGGGAAGGTTCGTGTTGTCGCAACGGCAAATAAGGAAATAAAAGAAGTTGTTATCAGTGACGAATTGTTCGCAGAGGGGGATAAAGAGCAGATCGAAGATCTTTTGTTGGTTGCTCTTAATAAAGTATTGGCTCAGGCTGAAAATGTAAGTCAGACGGAGATGCAGGCCGCTACACAGGATATGTTTGGGGGATTGGGCGGTTTAGGTAATCTTTTTAATAAATAGTAATCGGAGGTTTTATATGAATAGCAATAATATAAGTGTTCGGTATCTAGGGCAGTCTTGTGTAGAGTTTGACTTTAATGGCAGTAAGGTGCTATTGGATCCTTTTGTGTCTTTCAATCCTTTAGCCAAAGGAATTGATGTGCAGTCATTACAGCCTTCGTATATTTTCCTAAGCCATGGTCACCAAGACCATGTGGCGGATATGTTGGAAATTCAGAAGAACAGTGATGCAACTGTTGCCGCAATTGTTGAGACTGCTGCATGGGTAAGAAGGGAAGGTGTGTCAGAGGATAAGGTTATTGAGTTTAATTTCGGTGGAACATTAAATCTTCCTTTTGGTAAGGTTAAAATGGTGTATGCACTGCATACCAATTCTACTCCAGATGGCGCTTTTGGTGGGATGCCCTGTGGCTTTATTTTCTTTGTAGGTGATAAGAAAATTTATTTTGCAGGGGATACGGCACTAACATTGGAAATGAAATTGTTGGAAGACCTAGCGTTGGATTGGGCTTTTTTACCTATAGGAGGGCATTATACCATGGACATGTATGATGCGGTGAAAGCTTCTGAGTTTATAAATTGCAAACAGGTTGTGGGCGTTCATTATGATACTTTTCCGCCGATTTCTATTGATAAGGAAGAGGCTAAGAAAGTGTTTGCAACAGCAGGTGCTACCTTGCATCTGCCAGATGTGGGAGAAATATTATCTTTATAGTACAAAAAAAGAGGAACACCTGAAAATGTTCCTCTTTTTTGTTGATAGGGTTAACGTTCGTTTAGTTTCCTAATGATCTTTCGATATGGAATTTTACGAGGTCGTCAATTGGCGAACGTAATATTTTTCCTACTTTCATTCCGTATTGGGTTGCCTTTTCTTCCAGTACATTTCTGAAGTTATAGCCTACTGAGCCAATACAGTTGAATGTATAGCTTTGGTAATCTGGATATTTACTTACTAGGTTTGCGAAGAATGCCTCAAAGGAGTCGTCAACAATCTTGCGTGTATATTCGATGTTTACGTTGTTGTCGTAAACAAATTTGCTGAAACTAGCGCAGAAACGGTTTGCAAGTGGTTTTGTATAGACATTGTCCATTATTTCGTCTGGTGTCAATTTGTAGGTTTCGAAGAATACCTCTGCAATATCGCTTGGCATTAGACCACGGACAAATTCAGTCAATAGTTTTTTTCCTATGTAAGACCCAGAGCCTTCATCTCCTAGAATATAGGCAGCAGAGTTGATGTTGTGCGTGATTTCATTGCCATCGTAGATACAGCTATTTGTACCTGTGCCTAGTATCGCAGCAAAACCTGCCTCTTTACCTAGTAGGGCACGTGCCGCAGCAAGTAGGTCGTGACCGATTTCAATTTTTGCATTTGGAAATAACACACGGAAAGCCTCTTCGACAATCTTTGCTTTTTCTTCATTATGTACGCCTGCTCCGTAGTAGTTAACCTCTTTTATTTTGTCTAAAGGAAGGTCTTGTGGTAAGCCCTTTTTTAGAGAGTTTACGATATAGTCACTTCCTACGAAATAGGGATTATAGCCCTCGGTATTGAAATAGATTTTTTTTTGATTATCGTCTAATAGGCACCAATTGGTTTTGGTTGAACCTCCATCTGCAATAATGATCATTCTAGTTTGTTTTAGTCCAGTAATTCAAATGTTTATATGCACCTCGAAGATACATTTTTATTAACAAATATCCATGATAAACTATCGTAATATTTTGAAAAGAAAAGCTCATAAATAAAAAAAACGCCCTTAGGCTAACTCAAAGGGCGTTTTTTTTATTTAAAACTTAGTGTAAAAAGTACAATTAGTTTTCTGTTTAATGGCTCGCAGAGCCCTCAACTTGGTCAATGTCTATATTTTGTTTCTTGAGGAATCGTTTGGCTAGGATTGCAAAGGCAATGATATACATAAAACCAAGCAATGGAATAATGTAAGAGTTGTGTATACCAATGATATCTGCCAACTTACCCTGTATAGGAGGGATGATACCGCCACCAAGAATCATCATTACCAAAAATGCGGAGCCTTGTTCGGTGTACTTACCAATACCTACAATAGAAAGGGAGAAGATAGAACCCCACATAATGGAACAAGCTAAACCTCCAGTAAGGAAGGCGTAGATTGCAACTGTACCCGAAGATACTAGTCCGATAAACATAGCGAGGACACCTAAAGATCCAAAAATTACTAATGTACGGACTGGTTTTTCCTTGCTGATGAAGAATGCGATTACCTGCACTGCAATACAGATAGCGAAGAAGAATAAATGAGACATATCAAAACCGGCTATCGCATTTACAGCCAAAATAATTCCAAAGGCTACAAATGGTACAGTGGCCACAAGAATCTGTTTTGTTGCCTTAGCAAAGTTAAATGCGGCAACAGCTCCTGCCCAACGACCAATCATCATGCCTCCCCAGTACATGGAGATGTAGGGGGTAATTTCGGAGGATTGGAGACTGCCAAATTCTTCTAAGGTTAATAGTTCTCCTAGATTACTACCGATTGCGACTTCAACACCAACGTAGATGAAAAGAGCTAACATGCCCAATACAAGTTGTGGGTATTTCATAGCACCCCAGCCTTCTGCTGCTTTGGTAGCTCGGCTATAGGAAAATAAAAGAGACCCTACGACGACTATAAAGGCACCAAATAGAAGTGCCATCCGTTTTAGCTCTAGTGGGTGGCCGATTTCTTTGATTTGACCTTTTAATTGTTGAATTAATCCGTTATCGGAGGTGGATTTAATCTGTTCTTGTAGGCCAACAATCTGCAAAGCGATGTCGCTTTTGTAGCTTAAGAAAACGGGAATAAACATACAAGCTAAGAGTACAGTCATCGTAATGAGGGTGTTCTTGGCCTTGTTGGCTGATTCCATAGGCTCATCATTAATGCCTGCTGGTACTTTTTTAGAGAAATGGAACAGCCCTGCTGCTAGGATAAACAACAAACCGACTCCTATATAAAGGTATATGACTTTGTTTAGCGGTAGGTTTGATATTTCGGTGTCTGAAATTGTTTCAAATGTACCAAAAAGGGCATAACCGATGACCAATGGACCGATGGTGGTTCCGAAAGAATTGACGGCACCTCCTAAGTTGACTCGAGAGGCACCAGTTTTGGGATCGCCTAATAGTACAGCAAATGGATTGGCAGCGGTTTGCTGTAGCGAAAAACCAAGTGCTACAATAAACAGACCAATGAGCATTCCAAAGTATAAGTTTACTTCTACTGCTACAATCATGGCCGCAGCACCTAAAGCCGAAAATAGTAATCCGTAGACTATACTTCTTTTGTAGCCCCATTTACCGACGATGTCTCGGCCCGATAGTGTTCCGAAAATAAAAAGTAGCAATGCACCTACATAATATGCACTGTAGAAGGCAAAATCAATAAGCTGCGATTGAAACTGATCTAAATGGAAATAGTTTTTGCAGAAAGGGATGAAAATACTATTCCCCGCAGCAATAAAGCCCCAAAAGAAAAATACAACAATTAAGGTGTATAGGGCAGAATAATTTGTTTCCTTATTATTATTCATATTATATAATTATTTCTAAATGTTTGTTTTTTCTTTGTCGTATGGAATAACATAAACATAGGAGGTGCGTTTTGAAATGTGTACCTACTGTTTTGCCAATATTACTGCTTGTGCATCCTATGGCACAGTTACATTGCTTTTTTATCTATAATTTATCTCATTCCTGTTACTACGGTGGTGTTTTTGGTTTAAGTTGTACTTACAGAAGTTAAACATACGAAAAAAATAAATATGTTTAAATCATAATGATATCTATATGGACAATAAGTACTTGTATTCGGATAGATTTTTTATTTTTTTTTTGAAATATCAAATCTTATGGTTTTCTTTGTGCATTCTCAAGTTTATCCTGATTCAGAATAAGAAAGTGATATTTTTTTCGTTTTGATTATAGTAACTTAAAAAGGAAAGCTTTTTAAGTCTTAAGGTTAAATTTCAAACTATTAAAAATCCAAAAAGTACAATCATAATTCAACATTAATGAATATTAACGAATTGAATTCAAAACTCGTGTCAGAATTGCGCGAGATAGCGAAGGTGTTAGGCATTGTCGAGGTTGAAAAGCTTCGTAAACAAGAATTAATTGATAGGATTGCTGAAATTGCTCAGCAACCAGTAGCGGAAGTTCCGGCCGTAGCTGCAGGATCAGAAGAGGAAGATGATTCAGCCGATAAACCCCGTCGTCGTACTCGGACTGTAAAAACAGAAGCATCTCCTGTTGCACGCCGAGATAAGCCAGAGGATGAGGCTACACCAAATTTGTTTAATTCAGAATCTGTTGCTAATGAGCCTGTGCAAGCGGTACAGGAGCAAGGAAGCCCTGCAGAAAGTAAGAAAGCGGAAAGTTCATCTTCAACAAATACAGATTTTGATAATGTAATTGTTAATGAGGGTGTGTTGGAAATTATGCCAGATGGTTATGGATTCTTGCGCTCTTCGGATTACAACTACCTGACGTCTCCAGATGATATTTACGTGTCTCAGTCTCAAATTAAGTTGTTTGGACTTAAGACAGGTGACAACGTAAGAGGTAGTATCCGACCTCCTAAAGAAGGTGAGAAATATTTTCCGTTGGTAAGGATCGAGTCTATTAATGGGCAAAATCCTGCGGAAATGAGAGATCGTGTTCCTTTTGATTTCTTAACGCCATTGTTCCCTGATGAAAAGTTAAACCTGGATTTGGGTACAAACAACTACTCAACACGTATCATGGATTTGTTTACACCTATTGGTAAAGGACAGCGTGGATTGATCGTAGCCCAACCTAAGACAGGTAAAACCAATTTGTTGAAAGAGGTTGCTAATGCTATTGCGAAAAATCACCCTGAAGTATACCTTATCATTCTATTGATTGATGAGCGTCCTGAGGAGGTAACTGATATGGCTAGGTCTGTACGTGCTGAGGTGGTTTCGTCTACGTTTGATGAGCCAGCAGATAGACATGTAAAGATTGCTAATATCGTATTAGAGAAAGCTAAACGTATGGTAGAATGTGGACATGATGTGGTTATTTTGTTAGACTCTATTACACGTCTTGCACGTGCATACAATACGGTAGCTCCTGCTTCTGGTAAGATTTTGTCTGGGGGTGTGGATGCAAACGCATTACATAAACCTAAACGTTTCTTTGGTGCAGCCCGTAATATAGAAAACGGTGGATCATTAACTATTTTGGCGACAGCATTGACAGATACGGGTTCTAAAATGGATGACGTTATCTTCGAAGAGTTTAAAGGTACAGGTAATATGGAACTTCAATTGGATCGCAAACTTGCGAACAAGCGCTTGTTCCCTGCTATCGATCTTACGGCTTCGAGTACGCGTCGTGATGACTTGTTGATGGATAAGGATTCGTTGCAGCGTCTGTGGGTATTGAGAAATCACCTTTCGGATATGAATTCGACTGAAGCAATGGAGTTTTTGCTTCAACAGTTGAGAGGAACGCGCTCAAACGAAGAATTTTTGATGAGTATGAATGGATAATCCGTATTTAATTGATATTTTTAAGCCATCTAGTTTTAGATGGCTTTTTTTGTACATATTGTAAATACATACGATGAAAAAATATATTCCAAATACCATAACTTGTCTGAATCTTTTTAGCGGTTGTATTGGTGTTTTGTGTGTTTTGAGGGGTGAATATACGTTGGCGCTATATTGTGTGCTGGCGTCTGGTATTTTTGATTTCTTTGACGGTATGGTAGCACGTTTGCTCCATGTAAAATCATTAATAGGTAAGGAGTTGGATTCGTTGGCGGATATGGTGAGTTTTGGTTTCCTGCCGGGGGCAGTAATGTACAGCTTACTACAGCAAGTTACAGATAGCACGTATATTCCTTACTTTGGTTTTTTGATCACTGTCTTTTCGGCCTTGCGATTAGCTAAATTTAATCTTGACGAACGGCAAACATCTGATTTTATCGGGGTTAATACGCCTATGAATACGTTTTTGATTGTTTCTCTTCCTTTTTTAGCTAGTTCTTATCCTTATTTGATAGGGAATATGTATTTTCTGCTGGCGCTGACATTGGTTTGTAGTTTGTTGCTGGTATCTGAACTTCGGCTATTCTCGATGAAGCTAAGTTCGCTGAGCTGGGCAGATAATAAATTTAAATACCTGTTTTTGATCGTTTCTCTGGTATTGGTTTTGTCACTGAAGGTAATGGCGGTTCCGCTTATTTTCGTGTTTTATATCATTTTCTCTCTTCTTCATTTCAGACAGCAGGGCAATCTATAGCTATTAACAATAGCTGTGTTCTTGGATCGTAGACTCTATTTTGTCTACCCATAGCTTGGCTATGGCAGCTAGTTCATACTTTTCGTCCTGAGCAAGCCTTAT
>JAITLW010000269.1 GCA_031277715.1 Sphingobacterium sp.
CAGGCATCGGCGAGTTACCGGATACCCCATAGGTCGCCCGTACAGCTAGATCATTGAGCCAGTCGGCGCGTCCGATTAAAAAGTCTTCCTGACCGATAGTCCACTTGGCTCCGGCACTCCATACAGGTTTGTTCTGTGCGGAGTTGTCCATACCAAACAGGTTACTGCGGTCGATACGCCAGCTACCATTAAAGGAATATTTATGGGCATAGGTATAGGCGGCGTTGGCATAGTAAGAATTGAAACGGTACTTCATCTCCGACTGGCGGAAAAAGTTGGAGGACAGCATACTACTAGAACCAAGATTAGGCATGACAGGTGATTCAATACCTATAGTACGTAAAGTCTTATAATCTAATGCTGCATAAGTCTGTAGTTTCTGGTCGTAACCTTTTACCCAGGAAGAATTGGTGGTCGTAAGTTGTTCCTGTGCCTCCTGGCCAGCAAGAACAGTCAACTGATGTAAGTCTTCATTCCAGGCATTGTCATAGATAAACTGATTACGCACCGTCCAATTGCGCTGTGCTACATTGGTCACCGAATAATCGCCCCCTGAAGTGGGTAAGTGATATACCGGCGGTGCGTTTTTTTTCGCCACCGTAAACTGTACCACCTCGACTCTACGGGCATAACTCTGCGCGTCGTCATAATTGGTGTTCCTATTACTTCCCTTGACAAAACCGTATACCCCCTCAAAACGAAGTCCTTTGAGCAACCTTATGTTCATACCGCCGGTAATCCGGTTGAAAAGGGCGTCGCTGGTACGGTGACCAAAATTGACCTCGTCCAGAGGCACATAATCCAGATTAACCTTACTCTTATTTTCCATCACAGTGCGCACAGAATCACTCAGCATGCCCATATAAGGTACTGAGAGGTGCTCTCCATTATTCCCGCGGAAGAGCTGGTAGGGATTAAAACTGTAATCAATATCCTGCGCTTTTTTTCCTGAAGTCACCGTATTGGTCAGGTCGGTGATCAGGTAGAACTTAAGCCAGTCTGTTAGATTGAGATCCTGTCTCAGGTTGACTTTATAGCTATTATTCTTCTCCCCTGGTGTCGATGATACATTTCCGGTATAGGCCGTAGACCCGTAAAAAGAATACTTGCTCCCTCCACCGGATAAAGAAACGGTATGATTGGTCAACAGGGCATTACGGTAGAAAAGATCTTTGATCTGCTGCCGGTTATTGATGGACGCTAAGCTATCCAAACTTTTGTTGGCTTGACTTTCCGAAATGATCCCGCGGTGCTGATTGTATAAGATTTCTACATGTGGCGCTATTCCGCTGAATCCTACACCTCTGAATTCATTGATGGATGACCAAGGGTGTAAACGGACATATTCTTTGGTATAGACCTCTTTGGCAGACTCGATAAACTCCTTACTGCTCATCCGTGGAAGGTAGCCCAAGTCAGGTCTACCCTGAAAATTGACAAAACCATCGTAGGTTACCTTTACTTTTTCGCTTGGAACCCCTTTTTTGGTCGTAATGACGATCACCCCATTAGACGCACGTGCCCCCCATATAGAGGCTGCTGTCGCATCCTTCAGTACAGTGATATCTGCAACATCCTGCGGATTGATCGATGATACATTATCTATCGCTATACCATCCACAACATATAAAGGATTACGGTTGGTTCCAACTTCATCCCCCCATTCATTTTTTACGCCTATGGTCGAAAGGCCACGGATCAAAAATGGATTTTCTGCCGCTGACGGGGAGTTATTGACCGTCAGGCCTGGTACCAATCCATCCAGACGCTGCAGGATATTCATACTGCTCGAACGGTCTTTAACAATAGACATATCAGGTTTGGCATAGGATCCTGCGCTTCGCTCCTTAGATAATCTCTGATAACCGGTATTAACGGTGACATCGACCGCTTCGACCTGAGCATGTAGCGGCTGTAAGGTAATATCTTTCATATCCTCTCGTACTGTTATCTTCTCTGCCCTGTACCCCACGTAAGAGATTTCGAGTCGAGTACCTACCAATTTCTGCGCAAGCAAGAAGTATCCTCGTTCATCTGTCTTCTCTATTACAGCCAAACGCGTTCCTCTTGCGTCCGTCAGGTAAACCGATGCTCCAATCAATGGTTCGCCTTTCTCATTTAAAACACGAACCTGGATAATTTCCTGTTGCGAAATAGCAGGATTAGCCGATGGTCTTGCATTAGTCGGTGTAGCTAATGGGGTCAGGTATACAATACCATCCTCCATCTGATACTGAAAAGGCTGTCCATCGAACACCTTCTTTAGCGCGGCCTCTACCGAAGCATTTTTTAAATCGATGGTCACAGGGTTAGCTTTTTCCAAAAACTGATCCTTATAGACAAAGTCAATCTTACCCTGACTACTCAGCGAGCGTATTACCGTCTTGAGCGACGCTTTCTGATAAGACAAACTAATCTGCTGGCCAAAGCTGAATGCGGAGGCCTGAATTGTAAATACAACGGTTAGTAAAGCTGTAATTTTCATGATCAATAGCGTATAGCGAGAGGGCTGTACCAAGCAACGGTACGATTGCCAATATTCGCGAACAGTTTTCCCTTGAATAAGGAATTCTTTATTCATAAATTTGCAATGTTAGGTTATAAAATAGATAGTTAAACTGTATTATTCCCCTGACATCTGCCGTTTCGAGGTCCAAGTCGAAGCGGCTTCTTTTTTTCAGGAAAATATTCTTGTACTTCTAATTATGGTTTCACCATTATCCTCCTTTCTTTGATGTAAAAATTAATTCCTGAAGTCTTTGCTATAGCATTCAGCACAGCGGATATATTTTTGTCCCTTTTGATACGTGCGCTCAATTTTTCCTGAGGTACTTGTCCATAGTCAATTTCGACATCATACCAACGGGATAGCTGTCGAAGTATGTCTGACAACGGCATACTCTCAAAGACGAAATAATCATCTTTCCATGCAATAAAACGTGAGGGATCAACCGATTCGATCGCCATGCCCTGATGGTTGGATACTGCCTGCTCTCCAGGTTTCAGCACTATCGTACGGTCACTTCCAGTATTTTTTATCTTAACCTGTCCTTCAATTAACGTCGTCGCTACGGCCGGTTCATCACTATAGTTATTGACATTGAACTGCGTACCTGTCACGGTTATTTCCTGCATCCTGCTCGCCACAATAAATGGTCTTTGCTTGTCCTTAGCCACTTCAAAATAGGCTTCTCCTTCTACGCTGACCTTACGGAAACCACCTTCAAAATGTAAGGGATAAGTAAGCGAAGACGCGGCATTCAGCACCACCTTAGTACCATCAGGCAGTATCACACGGTATTGTCCCCCACGTGGCGTATGTAAGGTCGCCATTTTAGCCTCGGCCGAAACTGTTCCCAACGCTGTACCATCCTCATAGGTAAACGTGGATTTATTGGCCTGAAGTTCCTGTTTGTCTTCAGCCAACTGAATGCTAGTACCATCGGACAAGGTCAACATGGCTTTATTTCCTCCAGGAGCTATATCTTCGTCATAAGCAACCTTGACATCTTGTGTAGATCGCTTCGACAACTGATATAGTTGTTGCACTAAAATCCCCATGATCAATAGCGCTGCAACCGCTCCTACTCTACGCAACAATGTGCGAATACGAGTAGGTTTCGTTACTGCCTTCACATCCATCCCAATCAGGGGTTTGATCTGCAATAGGACACGGTCAATATCTTCCTGAAGGTGATTAAGCTCTGAAGGTTCTTTTTCCTGCAGGTAGCTGTCTGCCAGCTGACCTAAACGCTCGTCATCTGCATCATGAAGAAGCTGAAACAGTTCTCGCCGCTCAGTTTCCAGAATATTCCCATCAAGATATTTTTGATATAATTCTTCAAATCGTAACATAGTTTTATCGGTCAGGCTTTAGAATAGCCCTTTTAAGGATATGACGCTTGGAAAAGAGAAAGTGACTATTCGGAATAATCTTTTTTTTATTTTTTATACAAAAGGCTGAGTCAGCAGGAATAAAAGTGTAAGAATCGCAATATCCCGTCCGGACTGTGCCAGATGATTTTTGACAGACTGAACCGCCTTAACCAGATGATTATGAACGGTATTTGGACTGATCTGCATAATCTCAGCCGCCTCCAGGTATGTTTTCCCTTCGATCTTACAGAGGATAAAAGCCCGTCTACGTTGCTCGGGTAGCTTTGCGATGGCCTCGTCCAACAACTGTTGAGTTTCCTTAGCGATAAGCTGCGCTTCGGTATCTCCATCCACCTCGGTACTGCTCTTAGAAACTTCGTCCTGCAATCTGCTCTGACGTTCCAATCGGCGAAAGTAATCAACTGCCATGTGTTGGGCAACACGATATAAATAAGCTTCAAATGATTGCTGAATGTTAATCTGCTCGCGTCTCTCCCATACTTTTACAAAAAGATTCTGAAGTAATTCGTCCGCCTCCTCGGTGTCCTTGACCATACGCTTTAACTTCCAATACAGGGGTTTGGCATATAAGTTATAAAGCACCTCAAATGCAGCGTGATCTCCCGCTTTTAATCGTTGGAGAACTTCGAATTCGGCATGACTAGAATCAGAGTGCATTTATTAAATGGCTAGTTTCAGGTCGCTAAGCTATATATTATTTTTTTGAGACGCAATATTTGCGTGGCAAATGACCAATTATCCGTAAGCAATGGAGACTATCATCTTCATCCCACAGAGATTCACTACCAAAATAAATCCAGGGCGTTACAGAAACGTACGTCCTATTTGTACACTAAATTACTAGATTAATTCGTACATTAGAACCTAACTAAATCGCCTCAACTATGTCAAGATTAGAAACCGACAGTATACATATGGGTAAAGAGTACAACCGGACCAACGCCGTAGTTACTCCTATATTTCAAACATCAACATACCTCGCCAGCGACAATCTTGATGAATATATTATCGCGGCCAGTGAAACAAAATATCCTGAGTTTTACCACAGACACGGCAACCCGACCAATAGCCAAGTCGCATCGATTTTAGCTTCATTGGAAAAGACAGAAGATGCACTTGTTCTAGCAACAGGTATGGCTGCCATAAGCACAGCTATACTAGCTACTGTTAAGGCTGGAGACCATGTGGTAGCTCAACAATCGCACTATTCAGGTGCCTCTCTCTTTTTAAAGGAATTCTTAACAGATTATGGTGTACAGCTCACTTATGTCGACCAAACAGACAATGATGCTTTTATAAAAGCAATAAGAACAAACACTAAACTGATTTATATAGAAACTCCTTCTAATCCCAATTTAGATATTACAGATCTTTCATTCATCGGAAAATTAGGAAAAGAAAAAGGTATTTTAACGATGGTAGACAATACTTTTGCTTCTCCAATAAATCAAACTCCATCCGAATTTGGAATAGATGTGGTTGTTCATAGCGCAACCAAATACCTTGGAGGACATTCTGACCTAACCGCAGGTGCAATCTGTGGCTCCAAAGATTTTATTCATAACGCCTGGAGACGGTCCTTAGTTTTGGGAGCGAGTTTAAGCCCATTCGATTCATGGTTATTACTTCGGGGTCTAAAAACACTTTCCATGCGGGTCAAGCAAGTAAATGAGAATGCCCAACTACTCGCTGAGTGGTTGGAGCAAAGCCACTACATCAAATCGGTTGCTTATGCAGGCCTACCTTCCCACCCGCAGCATGAATTGGCAAAAAGACAAATGAAAGGGTTTACAGGAATGCTATGTATTGAAGTTGCTGGCACGACAGAAGAAGAACAATATAAACATGCACAGATAATCCTGAAAAACTTAAAAATATTCGCCAATGCGGCAAGCCTTGGCGGTGTGGAATCTTTAATCGTACATCCGGCGAGTATGTGGGGAGGCCACCATTCTTCAGAACAGAAAAAAGTCGCAGGTATAAATCAAGGAATGCTTCGGATTTCAGTCGGCATAGAAAACATTGAAGACCTTATTCAGGATTTCTCCCAGGCATGTGAAAAAATATAAATTATATCCAAACCGTTTGTTACGTAGCATCCGGTTTGGATATAAATTCTTTTGGTCGTTAGTCCCACTTATTTGATGTTGAAACGGCGTATTTACCTGCTCCAGTAAACCAGTAACACACCCCCATCAACATATAAATTACCAGTAGCTCTAAAGCCCAACCCCCAAAATCATTAATTCTAAATAAATTATCTCGCTGCGCAAGAACTATAGCTGCCAGACAATTGACTGCAAAAACAAGCCCTGCCAACCGCGTTCTGAATCCGATGATAATTAGTATAGGTGCTACGATCTCTCCTAAATAGACACCATAAGACAAAAATGAAGGCAACCCCAAATCACGCATCATACCCGTGATAAATCCTATTCCGTGCACCAACTTGTTTACCCCATAGACTAGCATAGTGAATCCAATGGCTACTCTGCTAATAAAAATTCCTAAGTCAATATTTCTATTCATTGTTTTTAATATTTAAAAATTATGTTTTATAAAGATTCCCGTGTTATATAATTGTTTTTCATTATTATTCCATTGGTCTAAGTTCAAAGCAAGTCCATAGTTTAGTCGTCGCTGTTTAAGTCCTAACCGCACTTGTTGCAAACCTCTTTGATAATTACCAGGTTCTAAATTGACAATTGCCAAAACATGAAAATATCCATCTAACTGTTCTGTGATATTAGGGGTATATTCAAAAGCAATCGACTGTTCGAGAGTAAACGTACGCTGATAGGTAGTACCCATGGAGTAGGATAGCGAATAATCAGAGCCAATCGTACGATATTGTGCAAACAATCCAAAAAATTTACCGGGGTTTTTAATACCTACAGCGGCATTAAAGGATATTTTTCTGGAGATGCTATAAGACAAAGTATTTCGGATAAAAAATATATTTTCCTTATCATTAGCATACTCCGTATCAAACAAAATCAAATTGTTGATTTTTAAATAACTGTTAAAATGATAATTGACATTATGCATGTAGGCATAAGAGCGGTTGCCTAACAATAAATCGGGGGTATAAGAAAGCTTCTGTCCATTAGCCTTAAGCGTCATTAGTGCAATCATTATTAAAGGTAGTCTTATCTTCATATCTCAATCCTTGAAATTATGTCGACAAAACTATCCTGTTCGAAGCCTAATAAACTTAAGATTTCTTAAGAAAGGTCAGTCAGGTGTTTTTTTCTCAAATAGCTTAAATATTCAACAGTAATACCTAAATAGGAAGCTATCATATACTGAGGAAACCGTTGTTCTATATTACGGTACTGGCCAACGAAAGCTCGGTACTTAGAATAAGCATCAAAGCGTGCGTGTTCGAATGTACGCTCCTGTAAGTTGACATAGGCATTTTGCATTTTCAATCGCCAAAACTCAGATATCGCTGGTACTTCTTTATACAACAGCTCTAAATTTGACTTACTGATCTGCAGGACTATTGTGTCTTCATTGGCTTGAATAAACATTTTTGAAGGCTGTTGGCTTAAATAACTATACAAGTCATTAATCCACCAATTTTCAATCCCTAACTGCGTTGTGTGTTCCTTGCCTTTTTCGTCAATATGATAAACATGGAGGCTTCCTTCAACTATAAATCGCATATGACGGGAAACCTGTCCCTCTTCAAGAAGAAACTCCTTCTTGCGAAGTTTGATAAGATCAACTTTAGTAACAATACTGTCAATTGCCAGATTATCCAAAGAAACCAGTTCCTGGAAATGCTCAATCAACAATGATAACGCCTTTTCACTGTACATACCCCCTTAATTTGAAGTCCTCATGCTGCAAATATACTTAATCTTCCCTACGCATGTCATCATCCACCTAACAAGAATCTTTGGCGAAAAATATATCTACAGATCGCGATCATAGCAGTAATTGATAGAATCAAATATGATCTACCTAACAGAAAAATCAATAATTATTCTTTAAATTGAGGCGTAATTCGGCAACTGAGCACAATCAAACCTGTTAATCTAATAGCTTAACTGGAGTACTTTAATAATTTCATGACGAAAACACCTCAAACATAATGGCAAGACCCACCAATAAAGAATCTCTAATCACGCTGAGTCAAAGTAGTTTTAACAAACTATTGTCCCTAATTGATAGTCTTCCCGACCCTAACGCTGAATTTCCTACAGGAACGATGAATAGGAATGTACGCGATGTCTTAGGTCACCTACATCATTGGCACCTATTGATGCTCGAATGGTACAAAATTGGTAGTGAAGGGAAAAAGCCAGCCATGCCTGCAACAGGCTATTCCTGGAAAGAGACACCCGAACTAAACAAAAAGATTTGGGAAGAATGTCAACATTCAAATCTAAGCGATACGAAACAACGATTAATAAACTCCTATAATCAGATTCAAGAAATAATCAAAAGCCATACAAACGAAGAATTGTTTGAGAAGAAAAAATACAAATGGACAGGTACCACTTCTCTCGGAGCTTATCTCGTCTCAGCAACGTCAAGTCACTACGAATGGGCATTCAAACTGATTAAAAAAGCTTCTAAATAAAAAGTCGCCTCCTTCTAGCTCGCCTGGAGATGATCAAGAAGGAGGCTACTAGATTATTTATTAATCGTTCTTAGTGCTTTCTTAACTATGTACGCAGTCTCCTTACCCGTACTTTCACTCTCCCATCGTTTGCATAATTCCTTAACAAACTGTGGTTGACTTTTACTCGCATCGTTCAGCCAATTCCCAACACTATCTTGGACATACCTGGCGCTATCGGCTTTCAATCGTTCTAATATCGGCAGTGCCAGCTCTGGTTTTTCTTTCAGTTCGTTAATATGTGTGCACCATACCCCACGAGGTCTAATAGCCTCCGTAGCAAATCGCCTTACATTATCATCAGAACTCGTAGCCCATTCCGAAAGTATATCAATACTCTCAGTCAGGTTTTGAGCTATTTTATTTCTTAACGCCATCCAACAAATTTCCCGTACCCCAAAATGAAGATCTGCAGCAAAAGGTTGTATCCGACTTAGCGACTCTGCTATAGAGAGTTTTTCATCCTGACCAATCGTATAGGTTGCCCAACAACGTATCAAATCGGCCTTATGATTGGCTAGTACATCAAGGAACTCATAATCATTATTCGCTACAGCTTGTTTGAAAATCGTTACTCCTATTACCTCATTAATCGTATTGACCGTCTTCTTCTCTAAATTATTGATTTTCGACAAAATAGGTTCAAGATATACCGTCCGATCATTGCTAATCAACAAATTCTCTAATAGGAGTCTTTGGTCTACGGCCAACCACTCCACTAAGTTGGCCGTTTCAATCTCACCGCGATTAAGCTGTTCTAATATTTCTACAGGAATATCTTTGGTACTTCTTGCTCCTTTTCGTTTACTTTCAATCATAGATTTCCAATCAATTCTTCAATATCAACTCTTTGCATATAATTTTCTTCTACAAATTTATATAAAATAGTGCCGTCTGTATCTAGCAAAAAAACTGCGGGCATAGGTAGCTCATTATTTGAATTACCGTTGTATATCGACAGATCTATTCCTAACCCTTGGTAAGTTGGAATAACATATTCTTGAAGCCCAAAATTAATTCCTATTTCCTTGGCCAATATATTGTCCTTATCCGTCAACAACTCATATTCCAACTGACAGTCCGTTTTCATACTCACATTATGAGCAATAGTTTGTGGTGAGATCGCAACAAGCGTTGCTTGCTTATCAGTAATACCCTTTAAATTCTCCTGTAAAGCCTTCAACTCCAAGTTACAATAAGGGCACCAACTGCCACGAAAGAAAGCAATAACCACTTTGCCATTTTTTAAAATGTCTTTTAACGCAACATGTTCATCGTTGGTATTGGGTAAGCGAAATTCAGGAAATGTCTGACCTACTAGAATGCTGTTCTCTTTATATTTCTGAGCTTGCAAGTCTGCAATAGATCTACCAAATATCTCCAAAATCTCTACTGGAAGTTGTTCTGCTAAACTTTCATTCAGGGTATTAATCTGTTCGGCTAATTTTTTCATTTTTTCTTTATTATTTTTACAAAGTTTTAAAAGTAAATTGGAATCCACAATACCGCATATTATTGCCCCTATGGGATAAAAAAGTCAATTTTGTGAAACCGACCACGAGAACATCGAGGAAGCTCTCATCATCCAATAAAAAATAAAACAACTGATGAAAACAAAGGAAAGAGCAATAGAAGAAAAAATTTGTCCGTTAGAATTTGCAGTCAATGCCATTAGTGGAAAATGGAAAATTCCCATTGTATGGCGCATAAATGAGGGCGAGAAAAGGCCAAGCGAAATATTAAGAGGAATTTCAAAAGTAGACAGGCGTGTGCTCAACCAACAGCTAAAAGAACTTGAGCAAGCGGGTATTCTACAAAAAGAAAGCTTCAACGAACTTCCGCCTCGTGTTGAGTATTCGCTCACACCCCTTGGAGACAAATTGGTAGAGGTACTGTGGAAATTAAACGCCTGGGGTGAGACATTATTAGAGACGTCAATCAAAAAAGATAAATAAAACAGCAATACCAATGAATTACTATCTCAAACTCTTTCTCCTTGCCACTGGTGTCGGATTAGTCAATTTGCTTATTTATTTCTTTTTTCTACGGTTTCAAATTGTTCACAACAGTTCCTATGTACCACAGGAGCTGTTAGTTGCCGCACTGATACTGCTCGCTATTCCTATTCAATTTCTAATCTTTCTACTGATTGGATGGTTTTTTAATAAAGAAACTCTAGCCTTCACTATTACCGCAATCTGCTTTATGATAACATGTGTTATCTCACTATGGGCTACCTCTAGCGAAGAGCGCGCAAGGTACAGTAATGAGCGTGTCTACCAACAAACAGAAAAATACGATTATCAACAAGGGATAGCAACGCCTGAGGGCTACCCTATACAATTACTTTCTGAAAGTCGATTTGTCATGAGTGTAAAAGGGGACCGTAACCCGGTCACTCTTTTGGAAACTCAAAAGGTTTATTCAAATCAATGGGGCAATGGAGAAACAACCTTCAAATCTTCTGACGAAGGTCCAATCGTAATACCGGATAGCTTAAAGCTGTACTGGTATTCTTTTCTAGAGAACAAATACTACAGCTTAAATACAAAATTAAATAAGTCAAAAATATCCGAATACTTCAAACAAGGGCTAAAGCATGACGTGAGTGGTAAATTGGATCAAATTATACAGTCCAATTACAACGAGCTCGTTGCAGGCATTGCACCAGGAGGAGATGTTGTGTTGTGGATTTCAAGTTTTAATGATACCCGAGAGATTGAAATATTCAAAGCAACAGAACTAAGCATCGATCAACTAAAAGACTATGACCTAGTAACAGATGAGATACGCAACCAGGTACTCCAAGATACCTGCCTTTGTGAGGACAATGTGCAATCTAGAAAAATAGTACATAACGACCGACCTATTCCATTCGGCACCTGGACAGGCAAATACCGTAAAAAAAACAACTGGAGAATTGCTATAAACGATTTTGGCCAAACAAAGGCTCAACTGAAGTTCCGCTTATTTAATGGTGAAAGATACCAGTTCTTTAATGAAGAAATCACACAACAGCAGTACCAGCCACAAGCTATACCTGACTATCTAAACTTTACGTTCTTCAAGGATGGAAAAAAACATAATGCCTACCTCGAGTTTGAAGAAAACGAAGTATTTAGGCTTTTTGATCAGATTACAAAACAGCATCCTGACGAACCGATAGACTTAGTCTTAAATATCAGTCCTGACCTTAAACAGACTTCTATCAAACTACGAACAAAATCTGACACACTGTATTTTGAAAACATGCGTAAAGTGGAGATATATACAAAATAA
>JAITLW010000273.1 GCA_031277715.1 Sphingobacterium sp.
CTTAGGGTACATTACAGTCTGGTGCAAGATGTGTGCAAACTCATGGTGTATGGTTTTTAGCATTGCCTGTACCAATGCACGGTCTTTCATGTCGAACCAATTGACCCGATAAAGGACAATTTTTGCTCCTGCTTCGGCCGTACCCAAAGTAATTGTTCCGGAGGAGTTATACTCTGGGCTGCCCACTAACAGATATTGGCGGGGGGCAAATTTCTTGATAAAATCTTCTCCTGCTATTTCTACATAAGGTTCAATCCATCCTTTCATGATCATCTCCATTACAGGAATGATTTTATCCTCTTTTGGCGGAACCAGATTGTTTACAAAACTTACTTCGGAAGCATTCCAACGGTACAAAACATCGATATTATACGGCTTTGTAAATTGTTGGTAGATGTATTGGTCAATTTCATTCTTTACCCATTTCTCCCCACCAAGGCCTACAATATCCTTGTCAAGGTTGTCCTTTTTAGCACATGAAAGGGTAAAAAGGGATAGGGTAAAAAGAAAAATATAATTAATTAATCTATTGATTTTCATAACATATAAATTATTCATTATCAGTACTAGGTCGTGGATTCAGCTCGATGTTAGACAGGCGAACTTCTTCAGGAAGTTGCAATACACGTCTTAGGTCATTGGGAGCCAGCGTGATAGAAGCACTATTGTACACAGCATGTGTCACCGGTATTTTGTGGCGTAGAATATCAAACCAACGTAATCCTTCATGCATGAACTCGGCACGTCTGAACTGTAAACAAGATTGGATCAACCCAGCTTTTAGATTTGCATCTGTAAATTCGTCCTCGGTGAGATCTTTATAGAAAAAGGTGCGGATTTTGTTTTTATCAATCACACGGGTTCCGTTATAATCAGCAGGCTTGATTCTGTTTTTTGCATAGCCATTCAAATCATTCATAGCTTCTTCATATTGTCCTAAATTGGCATATGCTTCGGCACGACTCAACAAGACCTCTTCTGTGGTGAATAAAGGGACCATATTGTAACCAACACCCGTTGTTGCATTGATACTGTTTCGTACAAAGTGTTCCATGGATTTGCGGGTATAGTAGGACTGACTACTGATGGACCAGGTGCGGATCGCAGTCAATGCGCCAACCACTGTATTTCGGGTGATCTCGTTCATCAATGCCGATGTTGTTGAATAACGGTATTGACGAAAGCGACGTGCCCACCAAGAGGTGGTTTCCGCAATCAGAAGGTTAGCCCGTTCGGTAGACTGCGTGTAGGTCCGGGCAAACTCCTCGGAGCCAAAGGCTGCATATTTTCCATTGAGATCACGCATGTTTGCTTCAATGTTACCTTCCGGAAATGCATGGCCTGCATGAGCCACTACTTTAGGATAATCGCCTTTGAATAAGTAAAAGCGGACAGCAAAAGCATGAGCTGCCTTTCTAGTAAAGTGGTATGATGGCACTTTGTAGTTATCAACAATCAATGGCAGACCTGCAGTTAGATCACGCTCAATCTTCTCGTATACGGTACTTACTGTATTACGTTCGTAGTTTTTCCAAACCACAGTTTCAGGAACTTCTACATAGGGAACACCCATGTCTGAACTTGCGGTAGCTGGATCGTAAAATTTGGAAAATAAACTCACCAACATAAAATGTGCATATGCCCGTGCGACTAAGGCTTCCCCTTTTTTGGGGGCGTAGCTTGCGGGGTCTCCTGCTTCTTGGATTGCTTTTAAGACCTCATTGGCCGCCGCTATGGCGCGGTATGCGTTATTCCAATAATAGATCGGCGAATCCTGACCTACGGCATTTACATCCATCCAGGCATAGCTATTGGTATTGATCTCATCATTGGTGGTCATCCCAAAGTTGTCGGTGACATTGTCACCCATGGCTTCACAAAAAGTGATATAGTTGCCAGAAGGGTAAGCGGACACCAATAACTCAGACAACTTTTCGCCATTGTTGAGAATAGTACGCTGATCGGGTAGAGTGTCCAAGTACTTTTCACAGCTTGAAAAACTCAACGCTAATGCGCAGAGCGTGATAGTATATATATAGCGTTTCTTTTTCATCTCTAGATTCCGATTTTTAAGGTTAATGTAAATTGTTTAGGCATGGGATTGGCCACACCACCTGAATTGAAAAACTCCGGATCCTGACCTTTTAATTTTTTGTCTGCATAGATCAACCAGATGTTGTTCGCGTTAAAGGCTGTAGAAAGTGACTTCACTTTAAGATAGGAGCTGATATGCGCCGGTAACTGGTAGTTTAATGCAATTGTTTTTAACCGAACGAATGAACCGTCTACCACTCTTTCTGTCGAGAAATTGTAGTTATTATACGGATATGTACTGCCCAAGACTTCTTTTATCTGTCCGTCGATAATAGATGGAATATTGGTAGTTGCTTCATCGCCAGGTATTGTCCAGCGATCTAAAAACTCTCTAGGGGTGGCATCCAGATCACTGTATTCACTTTTGAATACCCTGTCTAGACGGATCTTATTACCCCATTGGTAGGTTACAAAGACATTTAGTGTAACACCCTTGTAGGAAACTACATTAGATAAACCTCCTGTATAAAGCGGGTCTACAGAGCCTTCCATTTTCAGGTAGTCTGTAGTGGTGCTTTGTAGATATACATGTGGGTTTATTGAACCATTATGATCAATGAAAGTCGGAACCCCGGTAAGTGGATCGAGCCCTTCAAACGCAACGGAATATAAACCTCTAACTGGACCGCCTATTTTTGGTCCCCCTTCGGGAATAACTAAATCAAAGATCCGAGGCAAGCTGCGGAGGTTTTTGATTCTATTCTTAACATAGCCTAAGGTGAAATTGGTACGGTACCTCCAGTCTGATTCGCGAAGCCAGCTCATACCCATGGTGATGTCTACCCCGTTTGAAGTCATATCCGCATAATTCGCCGACTTAGTAGCTTGGCCACCGATTCCAGACGTACGTACGGTATTGATTAACTCAAAACCATTTCTGTGGAAATAATCTGCAGATAATGTAAACCTATTTTGGAATATTCCTAGATCAAGTCCCGCATTGGTCTCGTATTGTTTTTCCCAGGTCAGTTCGGCATTCTCTAAAGCTGAGATTACGATTTTGGATTCGATCTCTGAAACATACGGTCTGTTGGTTTGTGTGTTGTTAAAGATTGCGGTAGAGTTGCGCGCATTTCCAATATTGGCCGTTAGACCATAGGTACCACGGAGTTTTAACATGGATATAACGTCGACATCCTTCATAAAAGGTTCTTCATCTATATTCCAGGCTCCAGAAAATGTCCATGTGGGTAACCATCTTGACTTGCGGGTATTTCCCATCTTGTTAGAGCCATCGTAGCGGCTGGAGAAACTGAATACATAACGGCTCTTATAATCGTACTGTATATTTCCAAAGAATGAAACAAACCGATCGTAGTTGTAGTCCATGCCGAAGTAATTGTAATTTCCTTCCAACATCTGTTTGACAATACGGTAGTCAGTGAAAGGAACTCCTCCTTTATCATATTGGTAACCGTATCCGTTGTTATAACTGTTCTGGCGGTCTGCAAAACGGATATCCTGTCCGACAAAGGCATTGATCCGATGACCATCCATAAAATCTGTCTTGTATTGTAAGGTGTGACGGCCATAGTAACTCTTCAGCATATCATCACCACGCAGATAGAAGCCTCCTTCAGGCAAGACAATCTGTTTTTCCTGATACGGTTTGTCAGGATCATTGTACAAGAAGTTGTTGCGGTCCCGGATTGTAGAGTTGTTGGCCGCACGATAGGCACCCGACATATTCGAATATTCAGTAACCATATTCTCTCTACTGCTCTTTACATATCTTACAGATCCTAATGCTTTATACTCTAGGTTTTTGAGGATCTTTACGCCCAGTTCTCCCTGAATCTTAAAGTCTACCATGTTTACCTGGATCTTATTGTTTTCCAGTTCATGGATGATATTAAACGGTGCGTAGTTACGGGTGAAAAATTCGAGGTCACCATTTTCATCGTATGGCGTGAGTGTGCGACTTGTATTTAATGCGTACGAATAGGGATTGATATCAAAGTTACGCGTATATTCGCCACGTACCACATCATTTTCCCTTGCTAATGTTCCAGGGACTTTCTGATCCCGTAAGGAGCCATTCACAATAACACCAGCCGTCACGCGGTCCCCGATTTTGTATTCCGAACGCATATTTCCGGTAAATCTTTTTACATTATCAGCAATAGTATAGCCATTATCGTCGTAATAACTGCCCGAAAAATAATGACTGGCTTTATCAGTCCCTGATGAAATGGAGATTGAATGCTCCTGTACAAAGGAGTTGCGGAACAAGACATCAAACCAATTGGTATTCGCCTTAGCGTAGCGGTTCAAAAATTGTTCTCTAGCTTCGGTTGTGTTCTCTAAGAGAAATTTTCCTGTAGACTCATCGTATGTATTAATAAGATTGTACATTTTGGTGTAAACCCCACCGTTCGCTTTACGGAGTGCAGGAGCAAGGTTAAGTAACCCCTTACGGTCCATCTCAGAATATACCGACATCTGGTCTGCAGAGTTCATGATATTGAACGTAGAATAGGAAGGTTTTAGGTAGGTTGAGAAATTTCCCGTATAGTTTACCATTGGTGCACCAACTTTTCCTTTTTTGGTGGTGATCACTACTACACCATTCATCGCACGTGCACCATACAGGGCTGTTGCCGATGCGTCTTTGAGGATTTCGAAAGACTCGATATCTTCTGCATTGATACCTGCGACCGAAGAACCGATTAAGGTAAGTGCATCTCCACTTGATAATTGGTCATTGGAGATATTTACGATATCTTCTAGCACGACCCCATCAACAACCCATAGAGGTTTGTTATCTCCAGTAATTGAGGTGGCTCCACGAACCCGTATTTTAGGAGCCGAACCGAAGGTGCCGGAGACGTTCTGTACGGAAACCCCCGCAACACGACCTTCCAACATCCGTCCGATATCTGTCATTCCCTCAATCTTTGTATCTGCCATCTTTACCGAAGCAGAAGCACCGGTGAATAGCTTTTTGCTTATGTTCTGAAATCCCGTGACGACGACTTCTTCCATTTCGTTGTCACTCAATCGCATTACTACCCGAAGTGGAGATTCTTGATAAGGGAGTGTTACAGCGGTGTAGCCAAGCATATTGATGCGTAGGCTGGCATTTTTTCCCTGTACGCGGATATGAAAAGCCCCATTGCCATCGGTAATCGTTGTTAGGGTAGCTCCGACTTCAGTAACCGTCGCACCAGCAACTGGTTTTCCTTGTTCATCAACGACTTTTCCTGACATTTCAAGTTGCTGTACGGCCTGCAAACGTTTTGTTGCTTCGTTGACAGTGGACTCTTTACGTGGTGCAATTGTTATGATTTTATTATTCAGGCTATAACCGAAAGGTTGTTGTGCAAAGATGGCATCCAGTGCCTGCTGTATAGGCGTGTTTTTCAGCTCTATAGAAACTGTCTTTGCTTTGCTTAGGTATGCCGCGTTAATGAAAAAATCATAAGTCGTTTGTTTTTGTACCTCATTAAGTGCCTGCTTCAGTGGGACGTTCTTCAGCGACAAGCTAACGTGTTGAGCCATAGTATTGCCCATGGCCTGTAAGTTAATACACAGAAATATAAAAAATGTTAATCGCATACAGATCAAACTAATAGAACGGGTGAAATCTATTTTTTTACTATTTTTTCGGTGAAATGGAACAGTAGATACTGTTATATCTTCCATAATTATTTAATTGGATTGCACAAATACAGGATACCAAATCCATTGATATCTTTATATTTGTACAATAAGGTTAGTTATTCTGTTTACTTATTCAGTGTGAAAACCTTAGCTTATGTTCCAAGGGTGTTGCAACCACCCTTGGTTCAATATATTACTAAGGACAAAGTAGAGTTTACATGTCCATGAATATCCTCCTTCCTTTCATTGAAAATTTATAGGATGTATTTACAGATAATACTGTCAGTAGCTGATCTAAAGCTACATTCTTTGATAAGCTGCCTTCAATTAGGATTGGAGGGATAGCTCCATTGTGGACGAACTCAATATCATACCAACGCTCAATATCGCGTAGGACATCCTCCAAAGGAGTTCTTGAAAAAATAAACCGATTTTGAATCCAGCCCACATACTCCTCTGTTCGTACAGATTGCACGTGGATCTGTTGGTTATGAACAGTTGCCTGCTCACCAGGTTTGAGCATAACACGCTTAGGGTTAGGAGCATCTTCTAGGCGTACGTTGACAGCACCTTCTATAAGGGTAGTTGCCATTGAGTTTTCTCCTGGATAAGATTTGATATTGAATGTGGTTCCCAATACTTCTACAGCCTGGTTTGCAGTGTGCACGACAAAAGGAGCTGCAGGGTTCTTGACCACTTCAAAATATCCCTCTCCCTCTAGATATACTTCGCGCTTTCCGGTTTTAAATGCCAGCGGGAAACGTAGTGTCGATTCTGAATTTAAATACACCTTGGTGCCATCTTCTAATAAAAATTTGGTAAATCCGCCTTTAGAGGTGTGGATTCTATTCATCTGTTGGTTAGCCTGCTGCTGAGCCTGATTCGCATATAACAATTTGAGTTCTCCTGTTTCGGCCCGGACGATATGAATATCCTCATCTTGATATACGGTGCCTGGTACATTTTCCTGTATTACGACCACCTTTCCATCAGGTAGTGTAATTTTAGAAATGTTTTCTGAAGAATAGACCGTCGCAGGTGAAGTGATCGGCAACTCGTCCGGAGAAGGAGGCGCAGCCAGGTACCAATAAAGCCCAAAGACGGCCAAGAGGGTGGCCGCCACACCGGTCAAGATGCGAAATTGTAATGTACGCTTGTTTTTCTTTGGAGATAAGGTGGCCATTGGAACTGCTCCCTGGCTTGTTGCTATGTCAATATTTTCCCATAGTCTGTTCAGCTTGCCATGCCATAAATTGGGTCTTTTATCTGTAATCTGTTTCCAGTCTGAATCTTCGATTCCCAAGATTGTTAGGTAAGCAACAAGCTCATCCTTATCGACCTGCTGTAGCTCTTCGAGAAAAGCTTCTAAGGAATGCTGGTCCAATTGATTGGATAGAAAACGGACTACATTATGTTTAAATTCCGTGGTTAGTGGCATAACAAATTAAGGTTTAACAAAAGTTAATTTAATAGGAATACGAAATGAAAGACGAAAACACACTATTGGGAAAGTGTGTTTTTTTTACAAAAAGATGTAAATGTTTGGTATTAAGATTGTTAAAATGATAACGTCTTTGTGTTTACTGAATTCTTCACGCAAGGTCTTTACGCCCATGACTAGCTGGTTGCTTACGGTTGATGTAGAAATTCCCAGCTCATCGGCGACTTCTTGGTAAGAGTAGCCCTCTAGCTTGCAGCGCCTAAAGATTAAGCGTCGTTGCGGTGGGAGAGAGTCTAGGAGTTGGTCAATTAATATCGCTTTTTCTTTAATTAAAAACTGTTCTTCAACCGATAGTGCCAGTTCATTCATCTGTTGGTACAGATGCTGCTTTTTGCGTTCTTGCTGGGCAATCTGACGGAGGGTGTCAATGCAGAGGTTAGAAGCGATCTGGAAGATATAAGCATCAAATAGTTTCTCCTCATCGATCTGCTCCCGGCTATTCCAGA
>JAITLW010000279.1 GCA_031277715.1 Sphingobacterium sp.
TTATTAAATAAAAAAACGAAAAGGCGCATAAATGCGCACAATAAACATGAAATCAACCGATTGCAAACCGCATTAGAATAGCATAAAAATGCACATGAACACAATTTGACAAAATAACGCAACCATAACTCATTTGTAACAAGCTCATCTCCAAAACAAAAAAGCGCTCAATGTAATTGAGCGCTTTTTAGAAAACGGTATAAATAAAAACTGTCCTTGAGATTATTGCATCATCGGCACTGCCTTCGCCGCACCGCTCAAGTATTTTGCAAAGCCTGCTTTATAAGCTTGGACTTCTGCTGTCATTTGCTGCTTTAGTGACTCTTTAGCCTCTTTATCCCCTTCAATAAGCACATCCCAAACGATCTGGCTTCCTCCCTCTTTCTTCTCTCTCGCAAAAACGGCTATCTGAACAGATTTAACACCTTTAGGCAAAGAGCTATCCTTAAACCGGCTAACATAAAACCTATTTTGCTGTTCAAATTGAGTTAACAGCTCTTCTCTTATTGATCCGTTCTTTAACTTTACCTCACGCAAAATTGGAGCGATATCATCCTTATTTTCGATAGATACAACATATCCTTCACTCAATTGGGATACCATACTATAATCTATCATCAGACTCCACAACGAATCCCTTTCGACCGACACCTCTAACTTATCTTCTACAGTAGGCGTAATACGTACTGCAGCGGCCATCTGTGCATTACTGGAACTTAGTCCTAGAAAAGTCAGTACAAACGTGACTAAAAATATATGCTTTTTCATAATCTCTCTTCTTAAACAGAAGAGGTACTCAAAAAAGAGTCCTCTTCCTAATATTACTACTGCATGCGCATCGCCTTGATAACCTTCGGTTGGCCTTGCAAATAATTCTTGAACCCGATTTCGTACTGGGCTATTTCTGCTTTCAACACCTCGATGTACTTCGTCTCAGCTTCTTTTTTACCTTTCACTATGCCTTTCCAGGTGATCTCACAAGTATTATCATCTACAATCTTTGTAAATACAGCTATTTGAGCAGACTGCACTCCTTCTGGCAGTGAAGTATCTTTTATCTTAAAGACCAAAAAGCGATTGGGTTCATCCAGTTGCGACAACAACTCTTCACGCTTAGTTCCCTCTTTGAAAGTTGTTTCTCTCAAAATAGGCATAATATCGTCTTTATGAACAATAGACTGCACATAGCCATTGGACAACTTAGATACCGAATTATAGTCCTTCAATAGTGTCCACACCGAATCGCGATGTACCGGAACCTGGATCGTATGATCAATATTCCACCCCACAGATTGTGCGGCTGCCATCTGGGCATTACTCTTGCCTATCCCTAGGAATACGAACAAAAGTGTCGTTAGGATAATACGATTCATTGGATTACTTATCTAAAAGTTTCGCAATTTCTTTTTCCAAATTATCTCCGCGAAGATTTTTAGCAACGATATTTCCGTTCGCATCCAACAAGTAGTTCATCGGAATAGCCGTAATATTATAGTATTGAGCAGCTTCGTTTTTCCAACCTTTCAGATCCGACACCTGTGCCCAAGGCATATTATCGTCTTTAATAGCTTTTACCCATCTATCTTTACTATCATCCAAAGAAATTGCAAACACATCAAATCCTTTAGCTTTGTATTTGTTGTATACTTTCAACACATGTGGGTTTTCTGCACGGCAAGGTCCGCACCATGACGCCCAAAAATCTACCAATACATATTTCTTACCTTTTAAGTAATCATATAAGTTGATTTTCTTACCATTAGGATCTAATTGTGTGATATTGATAAATTTGGCTCCGTCCACCGTTTTCTTAGCTGCTTCTTCGGCTTTAATAATACCATCTTTAACTTCTTGTGCTTCTTTCAACCAAGGGTATTTAACAATCAATGGATTCACATATTCCAAAATAAAATCTTTGCTTCTACGTGGACTTACCCATCCTAAAGCATACACCACCTGCGGATCATTTTTGAACGTACGAACATACCATTTCGCTCTTACTTCCATATTATCATACTGCTGCATCATCATATCGGTCAATGACCTTGTCATAGCCGTATCTTTACTCTGAGAAGCCATATATTGACGTTTGCCAATCGCTATGGTGTTTTGATAGTTTTGGTAGTTTTCCCAATTTAACATATTGATCAATTGGTTTTCTTTCCCTTCTGATTCGATAAAAACAAAAGGAGGATTTTTAATCTTCACCCTTGCTGTATCTTCACCACGGAAATCAATTTTTAAATCATCATTTCCTACCCAAAATGTAATTCTATCCCAAGCATAAACGTCTAAAGAATACAAACCCGGCTTATTATTCGGAACCTTGATTTCATAGGTACTATCTGCCTTTAACTCGATCTTTTGGAAGATATGCCCATCTTTACTTGGCTTGTCTTTCAACGCAAAAGGAAATTTTTCTTGGTGCTCTTTGTTTGGTGGAAAATTGACTTTTCCTTTGATTGTGATGTAATCACGTGTCTGTGCGAATACACCTGTAGTCATCAACAATCCCGCAACTACGCTTAATATTACTCTTCTCATCTTATTACTTAATATATTAAAATTTAATGTTAAATAGTTCTTCTAATTTCTTTTCCATCTCACCACCACCCTTTGGATCAAAACCGATCTCTTTCATAATAATCTTTCCAGTAGGGTCAATCAAATAGGACGTAGGTACAGCACTGACATTGAAAAATTCATACGACACTTTACGGTCATCATACAGCTGTGGCCAAGGATTAGCCTCTTCAACAACAGCCTTTTCCCAAGCTGCCTTATTCTGGTCGATTGAGATATTGACGATCTCGAAGTTCTTTCCTTTTAATTTGCCATAAACTTCTCTGATACGCGGGAAAGAAGCACGACACGGTGAACACCACGACGCCCAAAAGTCCAACAGCACATATTTCCCTTTATACTGATCAAATGACTGCATCTTACCCTCCTTATCAGGTAATTCAAAGCTCTTGACCATAGCGCCTACATAGGCATTTTTCAGCCCCTGAATCTTAGCATACAGCGTCTTTCCCTCTTCCGTTGCCTTTGATTTTTCCGATAGGCGGTTGTAATAATCCTCAGCTCGTGCCGTAGACAGATTAGATAAGGTATTCAAGACCAGGGTAGTTGAAACCACCTTGTTTCCATCAAAATATTTATTCAATACAGAGTCATAGCCTTTATTAATTAAATCATTCTGATAGGTCGTAGCAGCCTCAAACTGTGCGTTACCTTTCTTCAGTGCATCTTCCCCGTATTTAGCAATAGTAGCCTGTCTCGCTCCCATAAAAACTTTTGGTTTATCAGCATTGTAGTTATAGTACGTCACCGCAGAAGGCATTCCCTTGATGGTAGCCGAAGACAGGCCTTTTACGATGTCAAAAGCTACATTGATCGTACCCGACTGATCGTAAAACAGAACCAGAGGTGCATACATGCGGCGTTTGGCCTGATCGTATTGGATAGAAATAGCCCTCGATCCCGCTACCGGCTCGTTGATATTGATTTCAAACTTACCATTCTTGATAGCTGCAGAGTCCTTGGCCATACGGCTGTAGAAATAAACCATATTGTGGCCTTCGGTATCCCCTGTCACAGTACCGGCTACTTTTACTTTTAGTTGGGCCATTGCCAGCTGGGAACATAACAACGCTACCCCTGTATATATTAGTCTTCTCATATCTATTTATTATCTATTGTAATGACCAAGCCTTACGTACTGGCGACCATTCCATCACTTTGCGAATACGCTCTACCTGTCCTTGTGTCAAACTATTGCGTAAAGAAGCATTTTTAATATCATCCATGGCATTATTAGCTAAAAATTTCTGCCCGTCAATCGAAACCTTCATCAATCCTTTACTATTATTTAGACTCTGTGTGCTACCTGACAAATATTTACGCGTATCTGATACAAAATCAGCTACCGTAGTCCCTGGAGAATGCGTTGGGTAGGTCGCATAATAGGCTGCAAAATAGGAGGCAATCTCTATACGGTTACTCAGATCCGGAAAGAAGGCTGTACGGTGTATTGCAAGCCCATAGGTATCATAAAACGCATTAGTTGGAACGGTCGCAACATTATTAACTCCTTCGATCGGTAACTGTCCTGCAGGTACTATTTGATAATTCGGTCTACTAGTTCCAATAGTTGCATTTAATGGCATTGGCATAACATAGATATTTACAAACTTATCCTTATCCCATTTATAACTTGCCGTAGCTTCTATTTTTGTCTTAAAATTATCGGGAACATATGTCGCTGTTGGGCTTGTTTTCCAAGCCGCATCGTATTGAATTCTATTATATCCCGGGACCGGAAGAGTAGCTCCTTCCGCATTAACCTTTGCTAATCTGAATTCAATTTTTGCATTTCCTCCATTTGGATCCATTCCTACTTTATTATTGAAAATTTCATTCGCATAAGCTATACCTTCTTGTAGCATTTTCGGTGTTATTGCTTGATAAGTCAATGGATCATATGAATCATCAGTCGCACTCAGTTCAAAAACGTGAAATATTACATTGACATAACGCTTTTCACCAACATCTTTTGGCTTACGAATAGTCACCACTTTAGTTACAGATTTGGTATCCCCAATCTGTATATAACAACTTACAGCAGTTTTTGATAAGTCTGTTGTACTATAGGTTGTACCATCAACCAATTGTCCATCTACAAAAACTTTCACTTCTTCTTTAGGCAATACGGTGTAATCCACAAACATCAGTGTATCTTTTGCTATACCAGATTTATTTTCTAGCCTTACAGTGCGGAATGCTTCTATTACAAATTGCAAAGACGCTTTTCCATCAGCGATGAGCGTAGGACTACCGGTAGAAAAGCCTATAGAATCAATATCAGTTGCCTTGGGTTGATATACCTGATAGTCAAAACTATCTTTTTTACAGCTCTGAAAGCTTAACAAAACCATGAGGATATATACTATTTTTTTCATCTCTTTCTTTCCTTAAAAATTAAAACACAATCGTTGTCCAACCTTCATTCGGAACAATATCTGGGTTCTCTTGCAATTCGGTCAAAGGAATTGGCAATGCATAATGATAATCCCCCGGCGTTACTTTAACGATGTAGTCCTTATCAAAAAAGCGCAGTTTTCTATCTATATTACCAATTTTATAGCGCTTCAAATCCAACCAACGCTTGTCCGTATCGCAGAAAAACTCCTTACGACGCTCCTTAACAATCTCATCCAACAAGGTCTGACCACTCAAGCCAGCTACTGTAGTAGCTCCTCGGAAGCCTTTGAACTTATTAAGCGTTGTTAAAGCCTGATCAACTTTTCCATTACGGTAGTAGCTTTCCGCTAAGATCAAATACGCTTCCTCAGGGGCAAAAATATGCATACGCATTTTTTTTGTAGTCGCATTGTCAGGCCAACTAGCCGCCAATCTATCGCCTGTAAAATAAATCTGTTTACGAAAATCAGTGGCATCAAAGGAGGCAAAAAAGTCCAGTGGAACTTTTAGACTGGATGGATCTCCAAAATTAGCACCATACATTGGACTCATAGAGCCAAAAGCCACACTTTGCACGTATACAGCCGGATATTCTGTATTTAGATTTGTGTGAACATTTAAAAACTCTTCCCTTGTTTTCGGAATATAAGCATCGATGCCATCTACCGCAGCAGCAGCATACTGCTCCGCCTCTGCGTAGTCTGCGCTCCCTTTGGAAGAAGATTCTGCTTTAAACCAATAGATCTGGGCCAGTAAATTTTTTATGTAACGTGTATTAAAAAATAGACTATATCCAACATTGGGGCCTACTTCT
>JAITLW010000413.1 GCA_031277715.1 Sphingobacterium sp.
TACCGTTCTCGTGGTATTGAGACATTCTTTTCAAACTGCCCTTACGTTTCATCGAGGAACTATATTGTAGGGAAAGGTTTTTTACCTGTGTGAGCCGTATGTCGGTGGTTCCATCGGAGAAGGAGTAAGGGACGATATTCTCTTCAAAAGGATTGTCTAATATATTGGACGTCTGGATATCGTATCCGGTCTTTGCTGGATACTGACTACTGGACAGCGGAGGTTTGGCAGAAGGAATAGCTTGTTTTGTTTTGCTTTGTTGCAGCACAAAGGTTCCCTTGTTGGGGATAATATCAATCCAGCCCTGAGCCTGCAGTTCGTCGTAGGCGGCGATGACCGTCTTTCGATGCAGGTTAAGCTGATCGCCGACAATGCGTGTACCTGGGAGCTTGGCTCCTGTAGCGAGAAAACCGCGCTGGATCCCGTTTATTATTTGCTGTGCCAACTGCACAAAGAGTGGCGTTGACGCATTTCTATCTAGTGTAACAAAGGAGGACAAGGATAACAGGACCGGACTACTCATATTGTTAAAAGTGGACTATTTAAATGTTCCGGAAAGATATGACTTTTGCCGTCAACATAACAAATACATTTCGATACTTTGATGAAAAGACTATTTTTAATCCTGCCCATTGTGGCGCTTTCAGTATCTAGTAAGGCACAGATAGGAACTTCGGATACTACTTCACTAAGCGAGGTCGTTATTTCTGAAAACCGACTGCAGATCCCTTTTAATAAGAGGAATCGTAACATACAGATTATCCAAAGAGAGGATATCGCAAAGATGCCGGTTCGGTCTATTAATGAGGTACTGAGTTATATCCCGGGAGTCGATATAAGACAGCGAGGTCCTTTTGGAACACAGGCTGATGTCAATATCGATGGAGGTTCCTTCGAGCAGACCCTGATACTAATCAACGGTGTTAAAGTCTCCGATGTACAGACCGGTCATCATTCCATGAATATTCCGATTAGTCTCGATGCTGTCGAACGTATCGAGGTACTAAAAGGTCCTGCAGCACGGGTATACGGTATTAATGCACTAACAGGCGCTATCAATATTATCACCAGACCACAGGTTGGTACTGATGTATCTGTACGTGTTCAGGGCGGTTCCTCTTTCTCCGGAAAAGACGAGGGCGATGGAAAAGGCATATACGGCGGAGGTGATATACAAGCCGTAGCGAATATCGGCAATGCACATACGCAAAACCTAATTTCTGTCGGTGGAGCAAAATCCAATGGACAGCGCTACAACAGTGGCACCGAGAATCTAAGAGCTTTCTATCAGGGTAAGTATGCATTGGGAGCGAGGGATGAGGTAGACCTGATGGCGGGGTATATCCTCAATGCTTTTGGCGCCAATGGCTATTATGCGGCACCTGGAGATAAGGAATCACATGAAATCGTCAAAACAGCCTTGGTTTCTGTAGGTAGCACGCACCACCTGAGCAACAATTTTTCGTTAAAGCCAAGATTGAGTTACAGAGGAAATAAAGACGACTATCGTTATTTTAGAAACGATTTATCAACGGCGAGGTCAGAACATGAAACGAAGGTGTACAGTGCCGAATTGAACAGTATACTACACACAAGTATCGGTGATTTTGGTTTCGGATTGGAAAGTCGTTATGAAGATGTTGAGAGCACCAATCTTGGTGACCATAACCGCTATAATCATGGTGTATATGCCGAGTATAAAACAGAAGCTATTGACCGTGTGCTTTTGAATATTGGAAGTTACCTTAATTATAATACGCAGTATGGCTGGCAGGTGTTTCCAGGAATAGACGTAGGGTATAGCATTACCAATAACTGGAAGGCATCATTCAGTGTCGGTTCTAGTCAGCGGATTCCGACATATACGGACCTCTATCTTGTACAAAAGGGGAATATCGGCAATGCAGCTTTGAAATCCGAGAACGCATGGCAGTATGAGTTGGCACTTCGCTATGAAAAGTCGAATATCTACCTACAGGGGGGAGCGTTCTATCGGAATATCTCCAATTTTATAGACCGTATCCGTAGCAATGCGAGCGAGCCTTACCAACCGTTTAACTTTGGAAACAATAAGATGTTTGGGGTGAATATTGGTTTTGGGCAGGTTATCCCTATAGCGGACGGACAGCGATTAAAATACGATGTGAGCTATAGCTATCTGAGACCTAAAGAAATGACCTATGCAGATAATGTGACATCCATGTTTATTGTTGAGAGCCTAAAGCATCAGACCTTACTACGCGCCTTATATCAAATCAATAAGTTGGATTTCAGTTTAGGGAGTAGGTGGATAAAAAGGGAACTCCATAAACCCTATTTTATTACAGATCTGCGTGTAGGCTATGGCCTGAACCAGTGGAATTTCTATGTGGAAGGAACTAACCTACTGGATGCTAGTTATAAGGAGACCGCCACCGTTCCTATGCCTGGTAGATGGTATACGATGGGAGTGCGCTACCATTGGAAACGTTAATTTAGTTTTTCAATCCCCGTATTACTTTACGAAAGCTACGGGGATTGAAAACTTAGATTACTCAGCGCCTTCAATACTTATTCAGCGGCGTCATAAGAGAACTGAATCCCTGCCGTACCACCAGTTTCAACGAATAATTTCATAAAATCGGTAGCCGTATCGGACCTGTTCCAATCCCGTTGAAGCTCACAGAATAATTGTGCTACACTGATGGAGATTGCTCCAGCTTGTTCCATCCTGCGGATAGCGGCATCGTGTGCTGCCAGAGAAGTACCACCGACGGCATCTACGACTATATAAACCTCATAGCCTTCTTTTAAGGCATCCAGAACTGGGAAAGTCAAACATGCTTCGGTCCATAAAGCAGTCATAATTAGTTTTTTGCGGCCGGTCGCTTTTACCGCTTCTACAAACTCCTTGTCTTCCCAAGAGTTGATTGTAGTTCTATCGTAAGAAGGAAGGTCCTTCAAAACAGATTTCAACTGCGGTATTGTTTCTTTATTGAATCCAGTCTGTACGTTGACCGTAGATAATACGGTAGGAATATTGTAAACCTTAGACGCTTTTGCGACACCCACAATGTTATTGACCAATAATTGTCTATCCATCGAGGCGATAGAATTGACTTGTACCGGTTGGTAGTCGATAACGATTAGTGCCGCATTCTCTGGAGTAAGTAAGTGGTCTTCCACTTGATTACGAATTGGTAATGAACTCATTTTTTTAAGATTAAAGTGTGTATGTAAATAAAATGAACTATCGGATTTTATATCCTTTGTATTTACAAAACTAGTGCGGAGGGGAGCTGCAGTTATTAACCTAGTATAAGAAATTCAATAAAGATATTGTGCATTCCGCGCGTAGTTATATATCCTTTTTCAAAACGGATGGAGCGAAGCTAAATATAATATCCAACCACCTGATTGCACGGCTAAACAGCTGACAGAATGCCTTATTTCTATTTCGCTTTTTATTAATGTAGGTTAATTTTTATTCCTTCTACAGCCCCTAACTTTGTGGTATTAATTAGAGAAATTAAAAAAAGTAAGTCATGGAATCATATAGAATAGATAAAAGCAAAGGAATAGAAATTGGATTATATTCATTGGGCGATCACTTTCCCAATGCACAAGGTGATGTTACCGTTAGCGAAGCACAGCGCCTTCGGGAGATTGTAAAAACAGCACAACTCGCCGAAGATGCAGGTCTCGACGTGATAGGGGTTGGAGAGAGCCATCAGGAGTTTTTTATTACATCGGCCAATCAGGTGGTATTGGGGGCGATAGCCCAGGCTACAGAAAAGATTAAAATAGCAAGTTCGGTTACCGTACTAAGTACTGCAGACCCTGTGCGGGTGTATGAGGAGTATGCCACAATTGATCTCTTGTCTGAAGGCCGCGCCGAAATTGTTGCTGGTAGGGCATCGCGTCTCGGCGCATTTGAACTGTTGGGCTATAATGTGAATGATTACGAGGCGCTCTTTGAAGAGAAGATGGAGCTGCTCATTAAATTGAATAGTGAACGCGTGATTAACTGGGAAGGGAAGTACCGTGCATCTTTGGAAAATGCGGTTATCTATCCACGGCCATACAATGGTACACTGCCGATATGGAGAGGCGTTGGTGGGCCACCTTCTAGTGCTATCAAAGCTGGATATCAAGGAGTACCGATGATGTTGACTACCCTTGGCGGGCACTCCGCGGTATTTAAAGAGTCTGTTGATATCTATAGACAGATAGCTGCTGAATCGGGACACGACCCTGCATTATTACCTGTCGGGACTACGACTTTGGCGTATATCAACAAGGATTCGCAGCAAGCGATGCGCGAGTATTATCCCCATTTAAACCATGCTTGGCAACATATTCGTGGAGGGGCATTCCCCAAAGCCGCATTTGCAGAAACCGCCAGCACCAAAAATGCAATGATGGTCGGAAGTCCGCAGCAGATTATTGATAAAATGCTGTATCAGCACGAATTGTATCAACACGACCGTGTATTGCTACAAATTGATTTTGGAGGTGTACCGTATGATAAAATTGCCAATACGATAGACTTGTTAGCGACAGAGGTATTACCAGTCGTCAAGAAAGCGACTCAGGTGAATCGTACGATACCGAATAATAAATAAGGAGGAGATATCATGAAAATAATTGGTTTATCAGCTTCTATCGCAGGCAAGAAAACGCGGATTGCTGTAGACTATACCTTAAAGAAAATAAAAGAGTTCAAGCCGGACGTCGACGTTGAGCTTGTGGACCTTGCAGAATATAACATGGTATTTAGCGATGGGCGAGACTACCGCGACTATACCGGAGATACCAAAAAGCTCATCAAGAAGTTAATGGAAGCCGATGCCTACGTGATAGGCACACCGACATATCAGTCTTCGATACCTGGAGTGCTGAAAAATGTCTTCGACCTTTTGCCTGTTGACAGCTTCAAAGATAAGGTTATTTCTATTCTGTCGACAGCCG
>JAITLW010000255.1 GCA_031277715.1 Sphingobacterium sp.
CGTTGGTGGTGGTATGGACAACAACCAGTTCCCAGAAGATTTCTATTCTTTTGATGGAAAAACATGGAACGAAGGAGTTGCACCATTAAAAGACGCTGCTAATACATATGACTTGACTCGTCAATCTGCTTCAACATTCGTTATTGGTAACTTCGGTTATGTAGTAGGTGGTAAAAAAGGTTCTGTATTGGGTAACGTTTGGAAATATGACGTTGCGGCTAACAAATGGGAAAGCAAACACCAAGCATTACCTCAGAATGCTAGAGAAGGTGCAGTTTCGTTTTCTATCGATGGAAAAGGTTACCTTACAACTGGTATGAACAGTGCTACGAAATTTGACGACACTTGGGTATTTACACAAGTTAGATAGTTAAAACAGCTAAGGATATATAAAAGGCGAATACAGCAAATGTATTCGCCTTTTTCTTTATACACGAAGAACTCCCTGCATTATTATTAAGTATTCTGTACAGGAGAAAATGGGCTATAGACCATCAAACAAGTGTATCGATCTCCCCACCCCTATACTCTTCCAACCGCCCTATTTATAGTCGGATAAAGATTTGTATTTAGAAAAACATATTGCATAAAAAAAAACGCCCTCGAAGAAGGACGTTTTTTTGGTATATATATGATTACGGTTAGTTCGTTATTTTATATCAAGCCTTTTTTATTCAATAGCTCAGCGACCTGAACAGCATTTGTTGCCGCACCTTTTCTCAAGTTATCAGCGACAATCCATAGGTTCACCGTATTAGCCTGAGATTCGTCTCTACGTATACGTCCTACAAATACTTCGTCTTTTCCATGTGCATCCTTAGGCATTGGGTAAGCTAGATTACTAGGATCATCCACAACGATTACGCCTTCCTGTGCTGCCAATGCTGCACGTAACTCCTGCACATCAAAATCATTTTCGAATTCTATATTTACCGACTCGGAGTGTCCGCCCATAACAGGAATACGCACTGTAGTAGCCGTTACTTTAATCGAATCATCCTGCATGATTTTATTCGTCTCCTGAATCATCTTCATCTCTTCCTTAGTATAGCCGTTTTCCTGGAATACGTCAATATGTGGAATAACATTCAAATCGATTTGGTAAGGATATGCCTTTTCGCCCTCTACACCTGCGCGTTCATCATGCAATTGCTGTACAGCTTTAACTCCTGTACCCGTAACCGATTGGTAGGTTGATACAACAACACGTTTGATTTTATATTTCTCGTGCAATGGTTTTAAGACAACCACCATCTGAATGGTCGAACAGTTTGGATTTGCAATAATTTTATCTGATGAAGTCAATACATCGCCATTAACTTCAGGCACCACAAGTTTTTTGGAGGGATCCATCCGCCAAGCAGATGAATTATCGACTACTGTAATTCCTGCTTCTGCAAATAAAGGGGCATACTCCGTAGATACGCTACCTCCTGCAGAGAATAAGGCTACATCAGGTTGCATCGCAATAGCTTCGTCTGGTGTTACCGTCTTGAACTTCTTACCCTTGAATTCGATTTCCTTGCCCTTACTTCTTTCAGAGGCTACAGGAATCAATTCTGTTACGGGGAAGTTTCTTTCCGCTAGTACCGTCAAAATTTCTGACCCAACAAGACCTGTTGCGCCAACTACTGCTACTTTCATTGTTATATGATTTACTGTTTAGTATATATAGTGAATTCTATTTCTAACTTCACGATGCCAAACATAATAAATAAACAGGAGTATTTAATATAAAAAATTACATTTTTATCATTTTAACTAGCCAAATGTTGACACAAACCCACCATTAGAACCGTATAAATTATTAATTTATCAATAAAAAGAAGGCCTACACCGAATATTTACTATACGAAAACCTTATTTTGGCAAAATATATTCTTTATATTGCCTAAGTTAACGAAGTTATACTTTCGTTAAAAAACCAATTATAACTGGGATGAAAATCAAGCTTTATTTGCTCTGTATTTGGCTCATGTCAACAGCCTATGGGTACAGTCAGGATATTGTAGTCAATGAAATCATGGCCAACCCTAAAAATGGCCAGTTGCCGGCTGTGGAATATATCGAACTACTGAACAACTCCGCTTCTGTCATCGACCTCCTGTCAATCCGTCTGGATGTCAACAAAAAAAGCATTCAACTCCCTTCTTATCTCTTAGCCCCACAACAGTTCGTCGTCCTCTGCCCAAAGGAAGGGGAAGATCTTTTAGCCAATTATGGTAATGTGATTTCATTCGCTAATTGGCCCAGCCTGAACAATTCAGGAGCCACGATCGCTGTGTACCGCAAAGACATGTTAATAGAAGAGCTTTCTTACCAGGACAGTTGGCATCCAGGGAGCGCTCAAAAAGCCGGAGGCTGGAGTCTGGAACGGATTAACCCCAATTGGAAATGCAATACTGCCGCAAACTGGTCCTCGTCGATGGCACGTCGTGGCGGAACACCGGGAAGCCCAAACTCAATAGCGGATAGGGCTTTCCTCCCCAAAGTAGAAATCACAACTGTAAATACGATAGACAAAGGCATCCGTATCGGCTTTAATATGGATCGGGGCTTTCTGCCTCATTTTGAACGTGAGCACTTCCGGATTCATCCGGGAAATATTATTCCAACAGCAGTCACTTGGGACGAAGATACCGAACAGCTTGTCCTAGGTCTTGATGAAGAGCTGAAACCCCAGGAGGTGTATACACTGTCCACAAAAGAACTGGACATATGTGGCGTAACGCTTCAAATCGCAGATCATTTGATCTTTAATCAGCCAAAAGTTCAGTATAATGATGTAGTCATCAATGAAGTTTTATTTAACCCACTAAAAACAGGAAGTGATTTTGTCGAGTTATACAATAGAACCTCCCTCCCCATAAATATTCAGGGCTGGAAATTAGGGAACCGAATAGTATCGGACGAAGTGTTGCTTCTACCCGCTCAGGGATTCTTGGTGCTGACTGCAGAGCGAGACAAAATTATAAACACGCATGCGAATGCAATGATCGAGCGTATCCACGAGATGAAAAGCATCCCCTCCTACTCCAACCAACAGGGTATCGTTACGCTGTTCTCCCCACATGGGCTAGTTGATTCGTTCTATTACAATGTGGCAATGCACGCGCCATGGATCAACAATCCCAAAGGTATTTCCCTGGAACGGCAGTCCTATGATGAGGATAGCAATAAACCGGATAACTTTAAATCTGCGGCCACAATCGTAGGTGGATCCACTCCTGGTTTCCGCAACTCTACCGCAACAGATAGTCTCTGTAAAAAAAACGATATATTTTTGACTTCGAAAACAGTCTCTCCAGATAGCGATGGCTTCGAAGATGAGCTCGAAATAAACTACATATTGAACGATTCGGACTACCTATTCAACCTAAATATTTATGCTGAAACCGGAAGATTAGTCAACCGATTGATTCGACAAGAAAGTGGAGGTTCTGAGGGAAAAATCACCTGGGATTGTAAGGATGAAAAGATGCAAAAATCACCTTCAGGACACTATATCTACTGGTTGGAAATCTATCGGGAAAACGGGGCCAGAGAGATCTTTAAGGGTGCCTTTATCATTGTTCATAAAACACATCACTATTGAGAAAAACGCTATAAAACAACTATCTTTGCAACAGGAGAATAAATGGTTGGTTTTGAAATATAAAAAGGCAAAAACAACACGGATCTCCATATTACTTTAACAAGAGAAACCGAGTTCGATAGAACTGCTAAAAGCTATCTTCTCGTAAATATTTATTTAATGAAAGAAACTATTATAATCTTAGGCTCAAACGGTCAGATTGGCACAGAACTAGCCGATGCTTTAAGAACCAAGTTTGGTGCAGAAAACGTTATCACTACAGATATCAGAGAGCCCCAAATTGCGGTTGCTAATCAAAACTTTGAGATCGTCAATGAACTGGATAAAGGTGCCTTAAAATCACTTTTTGAAAAGCATAAACCTACTCAGGTATATCTATTGGCGGCAATGTTGTCTGCTACAGGAGAACAATATCCACAGAAGGCCTGGGATTTAAATATGAACGGACTACTGAATGTATTGGATCTCGCTGTAGAGCTGGGTGGAATAAAGAAAATCTTTTGGCCAAGTTCGATCGCGGTATTTGGTCCAAACTCTCCGAAAGTAGATACTCCTCAGTACTGTGTGATGGATCCAAATAGTATCTATGGCATTAGCAAACTAGCCGGAGAGCGCCTTTGCGAGTACTACCATGAAAAATACGGTTTGGATATCCGTAGTATCCGTTACCCAGGAATCATATCCTGGAAAACTGCTCCGGGAGGAGGAACAACAGACTACGCTGTACACATCTTTTTTGAGGCATTGGCCAAAGGGAACTATGAGAGTTTCCTTTCTGCACAAACGGCGCTGCCAATGATGTATATGGATGATGCTGTTCGCGCGACAATTCAATTGATGGATGCGCCATCGGAGAATCTAACCATACGTTCCAGCTATAATCTTGCGGGTGTTTCTTTTACTCCGGAGATGATCGCACAAGAAATTAAAAAAATTCTTCCTAATTTTGGGATGTCCTACAGCTCGGGAGATCCTCGCCAAGCTATTGCCGACTCTTGGCCGCAAAGTATTGACGATGAATATGCCCGTAAAGATTGGAACTGGGAAATAGC
>JAITLW010000143.1 GCA_031277715.1 Sphingobacterium sp.
ATGACGTGCGCCCGCTGACAACGATGGACGAGCGGCAGTCTTACTGGCAGGAAATTGTAGAGAAAGAGTATATCCTATTCTTTGAGCATGACCCAACCAATGAGTGCTGTACGCTGCAACAGACGGAAAAGGGAGTCCGGGTAAAGGATATTTTTAAATTTTCTGAAATCTAGGCGTTTACCGCCACTCGTTTGCATATACCTTGCTTAGCCACTGGAATAGCGACTCCTCGGTATTCAAAGGCTTGGCTTGGTAGATTTTTAGTAGATCATCATAAGCCTCGTTGATAATAAGGTCGTCCCTATTGGTGAATAGACCAATAGTGCGGTACTCCTGAGGCAGGTATAGGACTGCATTGTGAAAGCCGGTGCTCTCGCCCGAATGGAATACGGCCTGAATTTTTCCCTTCTTATCCATTTTTATAAACAAGCCCATACTGTAGTAGATGTCGTCTCGTAGCGGGACTTTGTGGTTACTCACAGTTTTCCAAAACGCATTGTCCCATAGTTGATTAGCCTTACTCATCCAATGTGTATATTCCTGTGCAGAGATGTAAACGCCCCCATCCCCTTTGGTCGCACTGGTATTACTTTGGTCCGCAAATCTGAAGCCCGTTGCGGTGGGGTGATAACCATATGCACGCTTGGGGATTATACAGTTTGCAGTATAGACCTGTGCTTGTTTCAAGCCTGCCGGTTCGAAGATATGCGCGGCGACAAAGCTAGCGTAATCCATTTTGGAAATACGCTCCACGATGACAGCAAGCAGGCAATATCCGGTATTGCTATAGCGGAATGTGCTTCCTGCCTGAAAGTATACCGAATCTATGGGGGCTACGAGTTGCAGTACATCGGTATCGCTCAGTTGGTGTTGCAAGCCCTCAGGGATGACAGCCTCATAATCCCAGATGCCAGAGGTATGTTGTAGCAATTGTTCGATGGTTATGGATGCGGTGGCCCCGGGCAACTCGGTCAATATCTCACGAATCGGAGTATCGAAGGTCAGTGCTCCTTTTTTAAGCAATAGATAGGTCGCCATAGCGGTAAACTGCTTACTGACGGAGGCCATACGAAATGCGGTCTCGGCTTCTATAGTTGTTTTTTTGTCGAGCTCGGCTTGACCGAAAGGAAAGAACTCAGCTTTACCCCGGATCGCTGTAAAAGCGATGCCACCTGGCTCTTCGGCCTTTGGATAATGCGGTGCGATGACCGCCTGTAGCTGCTGTGCTGAACTGCTGTACATACCGACAAAGAAGCTAAGTAAAAAAAGACCGTATTGCATAACCTATAGGATTGAAATCAACTCAATATCAAATATCAACGTGCAGTTACCGCCACTTTCTTTGGTTAAAGGCTCAAAACCGTAAGCTAGGCTCGGGTGTATATAAAGCCTCCATGTGCTACCTACCGGCATCCCTACTAAAGCCTGTTGCCAGCCACGGATTAGTTCGGGAATATGGAGGGATTCAGGACGTTTCCGTTTGTAGGAACTATCGAATACATCTCCATTCAGCAACTGACCTTTATAATGGCAGAGTACTTTGGCCTTAGGGCCGGGTTTGACACCTTCGCCCTGCTGTAGCACTTCGTATTGTAAGGTGTCACTTAGACTGATGACGCCCGCTTTCTCTTTATTTTCCTTTAAAAAGAGCTCTCCTTCTGCGAGGTTTCTAGCCGCCGCATCCTTGATGCGCTTGAGATATGCATTGGGTTTAGCCATGTATTATTCGTCTTCTAGTTCCTCGTATTTTTCAAAATCGATGGCAGCACCTGCCTCGTCCCCTATTTTTTCCTTGAGCTCGCCCCGGTACTGATAGAGATCCGAATAGTGCGGATTCAAGCGGATGGCTTCGTCGTAGTCCGCTATGGCTTCCTGCCAGGCTCCAGTGTGCTCGAGTGCATCGGCACGCATCACGTAGCAGTAGAAATCCGTAGGATTGCGCGCGATTACCTCTGTATAGTCTGCGATCGCGGATTGCCAGTCTTCAATGCGTTCGTAATAGCCAGCACGTTCTTCCAATACCTCTGTGCTATCCGGCGTAAGCTGTAGGGCGCTCTCGAAGTCCTGTAATGCGGCTTCATTCTCATGTATTGCTACATAGAGTTTAGCCCGGTATAGGTAAGCATTGGACAGCTGTGCATTACGGCTCAATGCCAGCTGTAGTTGCTCTAATGCACTATCATAACGCAACATACGCAGGTATATAGCGGCCATAGAAATGTGTATTTCGGGATTATCATCCAACGCTAAGGCGCTTTGGTAATCCGCAATAGCAAGCTCGTAATCAAAGTGTTGAACCCATAGCATCGCACGATTGATATAGGGCTGCGCATGGCTGCTGTCTTGTTGTAGTTCTCGATTTAGCTCTTCGAGTTCAGGAGCGTGCAGCATGCTACCTTTATTTTCTTGCCACTCTAGGAATATGTGGTAGTTGAAGTCTAGTTTTTTTGCAACCTGATAATCGTAGAACGCGCCCTCTTCGTCTCCTCGTGCCTGATTCAACAGGCTTCTACAGGCGTAGAAGAAGGGATATTGAGGGTACTGTTCGATAGCGGTGCTGTATAGTTCTAATGCCTTCGCACTGTCTTGTGCATCGATTAATGCGCGTGCCTCGGAAGCTATTGATAGAAGATAATTGTCTTCTATTGTTGTTTTCTGAACTGTGCTGTACGGAAATAACTGTGAGCTAGGAAGATAAAGGTAGGGATTTTTCGCTTTCAAAATATGGTATTCGGTGATTTAAAAATAGCGCTTTACAATGCGTAGTTTGTGGGTGTATTTGTTCCGTTCGGCATTGAATATGCCTTCGGTGTCCATTTTGTCGATACGTACCCGACCTGCGGCATGTATAATAGTCTCGTTGTCAATCATGACTCCTACGTGGGTGATACGGCCAGCTTCATTGTCAAAAAAAGCCAAATCTCCGGCTTTTATTTCAGGAAGAAAATTAACGGTGTCGCCCGATTCGGCCTGCTGCCAAGCGTCTCTTTTTAGGGCTATTCCAAAATGGCGGTATACGACCTGACTAAAGCCTGAACAGTCTATGCCGTAGGGCGAACGACCTCCCCACAGGTAAGGGCTATTGTTGTAATGTTGGATTAATTTGGGGAATTCGATATCGAAATCGTCTAGCTTGCCTTCACGGATTGTGCCTTCGATGGCGTAAAGTTCGTTTCCGATTTGAATGCTATCATTGGGTACAGGTGTACCGTGCAGAAGCTGTGCTGTATGAGCTGTAGAGCTGGCTTTGCCTCCAGACAGACCGATGATACGTTTGCTGCTCTCCTGCGTAGCGACCTGCCCCGACTGATGCCGTTGAATCCAGCCCTCATAGGAGGTGTCCAAAAGACGGATATGGTCGAAGTCTACACCTTCTTCCAGGATTTCGAATGTTTCACCAAATAAAACCTGGGTGACCATTTCGCTACGGTGCGATGCTTCGGCCCGTAGAGGGACTATACTAAGATTACAAGCTGATAAAACCATTTCGCTTTTTATTTTTTAAAACAATAATTATATATTCTTGTTCTTAAACTAACGAAGATACTTCTAAAAAACTAAATTATTATGGGATATTCCAAATTTCAAAGGATACTATTGGCATTAGACGATAGTCCCTGTTCAGATAAAGTAATTGATTATGCGCGCGGCATACTGGAAGGGCAAGATGCGACCCTGGCGCTGGTAACCGTAATTCCTCCTACCTCTCCGGCTTCCTATGGCGCAGATCCATTGTTAGGCCAGCAACCGATTATTGTTGCGGAGGTGGCGGAGATACAGCAACAGGCCGCACAGGAATACTTGGATAGATTGGCGGCAGATTTTACCTCGGTCAAAGAGATATTTACATTCACACGTGTGGGGAATATCCGCGAGGAGATATTGACTGTGGCTCACGAGTGGGCTGCAGATTTGTTGATACTAGGGACCAATGGAAAAACTGGCTTCGAACATTTTATTTCGGGCAGCGTTTCGGAATCGGTTATCCGCAAGGCACAATGCCCTGTTCTGGTAATCCCTAGTAAGTGTGATTAAGCTGGTATTGATTACACTTTGAGGAGGCGGGCTGCAAACATACTGTCCGCCTTACTCTCGTATCCCTTGATAACCTCCATCTTCTCTACGCGCATACCGAAGTTATTTACGATATAGTCGATTACCGCTTCGTTTTCCGCTTGATATACCGAGCAGGTAATGTAAATAAGTGGCTTGCCAGTCTTGAGAAAAGGGATAGTCTGAGCTACAATCTGCTTTTGTAAATCTGTAAAGTACTGTAGTCTGTCGGCATTAAATGATTGCATCATTTCGGGGGTACGACCCCAGGTCCCCGAACCGGAACAAGGAGCATCGACAATGATACCATCAAAACGCTCGTCCTGTAAAACCGCTTTTACATTGTCTGGATCGGTGAGGTCTACGACTTTCTTACGGTAGGTCTGTGCGATATTCGCCTGTATAAAGCGTTCGTCCAGATTGCGTAAGCTTGATAGACGGATGTCCGATACCAGTAACTTGGCAGTTGGGTATTTGTCCAGGAATAAGAGAGACTTGCCTCCCGAAGCGGCACAGGCATCCCACCAACTTTCGTTGGCTCCGGATTCCATAAAGTTTAGGGTGTACTGTGAGGAACGATCCTGTACTTCATATAATCCGTTCAACCCTCTTATATGCTGTAGTTTACTGCCATTGGGAAGCGTTATAGTCTGTTCGGATACGGAGTTTATAGTAACGCCCTCTCGCTGTAAGATTTGTTCCACCTTTTCTTCCTGTCCTCTCTTTACCCGGATGAATAAGTCGGGCTGTATAAAATGACTCTGTAGGAACAGTGTTCTATCTATCGCAGTGGAAAGTTCGCAGTCGAGTGGGAAAAGCTGATCTGCATCAAAGTCGGTCAGTCGGCTTGCTATTTCTACTTTTTCGGATAGGGATTGCTGTATGGACTGAGCTAGCTCCGGGTTTTGTAGGCTGACCAAATCCGAATGCAGCTCGCATAGGAATTCGGCAACGACAAGCCTTGCTATAGGGGCTTCCTGTGGGTAGGCATTGCCCAGGCGGAAATAGTTATAACAAAAACGAGAGGTCATCTTTCTATCAGATGACCCCATTTGTTTGTTTTCTTTGAAAAAGCGAGTCAGGTATCTCGCTAAGGGTTCTTTTTTATCATATCCTGTAAGGGCACGTTCAAAATTCCTCAGCTGCTGTGAGACTCGTCTTTCATTAATTTCCATTACTTTGTTTTTTTATTGCAACTGAAACGAACCGCCGCGGTAGGTGCGGTAGGCTACGGATTCATTGGCATATCCCCAAGCTTCGTTGTATCTGAACTTATAAGAACTGAACAAGCCGTTGTAGGATTCTTTTGTTAATTTTTCTCTTAGTTTGTCTGCTCCGTACTTGTTTATCAATCCGCCGAAGTAAAGTGCGGAGTCATAGCCTTTGTACGATTGGTCAGACGGTTGTACACCATAGGCATCTGCATAAGTGTCTTTAAACGCTTTTACAGCAGTAGACCACGTTTTTAGATTACTCTCTGTAGTGATGGTTGGATTTAAATCCCCAAATCCAGCATACATACTAAAATCGTAGCGCTCCCATAGTGGATGGCCAAAGAGGCTGAAGTTGTACGTGTTTTCGCCGTATTTCTTAATCAGATTGGTCAACAGGTTTTTCAACAGAGTCTTGTCTGTTGTGCCTGTGACAATGATATTGGTGCCTGTCAGTGAGAGGTTCTCATTGAGTTGGCTTAGCGATGAAACGGAAACAATACGTGCATTGTTTTTGGACTGTTTGATAGCCGTAGACATGCCGTTTAGAAACTGCTTGCCATCCGAGTCCGTGGTGTTAAAGATAATAATAACATCACCAGCGCTGTATTCGCGGGCAGCCCGGGCTGCAATCGCATTGCTGTGGGCTTTAATCGGTGGTGTCAGAGAAACGAGATTTGGTAAATTAAACTCCGTAGGCATTGAAGCTGCCAAAGGGTTAACCTGTAGCGTCTCTTTATCTTTGAGGTTGCTACCAAATGCTTTTATCTCCTGCGGATATACCGGACCGATAACGATAGATGCTTCTTCAACGGATGAAGAGAGGGCTAGACTACCACTATAACTGGCATTGTCGCGGGAGTCCAGAACATTCAGATTGAAGTCTGCTCCTTTTTTTGCCAATTCTTCCAACCCAAGCTGAAAACCTTGGTAATAGTCTAATGCTAAAGCGGAGCGTTTGATGTCTTTTTCGGCAAGCGCGTTTTCAGAAATCTGGTCGAGCTGAAAAGGAAGTACCAAGGAGATGTTGCGTCCCATAAAACGTTTCGCCTCATTTTCTTTGGCTGATTCGTCAGTTTTGCTAGAGCCGTCTGGCGTTTTGCCTGTCTCTCCAGGTTTGGAGCTGTTGTTGCCCACGTTGCCCTTATAATCCGGGGCACGTAAAACACCAACTTTAGGTGTACACGAAGATACACCTAAAGCTAATGCAAGAGCTATTAATAAACTTGAATTTCTCAATTTTTTATTCCCACTCAATGGTTGCTGGTGGTTTTGAACTGATGTCGTAAACAACTCTGTTGATTCCTTTAACATGATTGATTATTTCATTCGATATCTTAGCTAGTAATTCATAAGGCAAATGAATCCAATCTGCAGTCATTCCATCGAGTGAACCTACAGCGCGTAATGCGACAACGTGCTCGTACGTGCGTTCGTCTCCCATTACACCGACGGATTGAACAGGTAAGAAAATTGTTCCAGCCTGCCATACCTTATCATACCAACCTGATTCTTTTAAGTTACGTATATAGATGTCATCTGCTTCCTGCAAAATCCGTACCTTTTCTTCATTTATATCACCTAAAATTCGAATTCCTAATCCAGGACCTGGGAAAGGGTGTCTATTCAGGATGTTAGGATCTACATCTAAAGTTTTTCCTACACGGCGTACTTCGTCTTTGAATAATGTCTTTAAAGGTTCTACAACTTTTAATTTCATGTAATCAGGTAGTCCGCCGACATTGTGGTGTGACTTAATCGTTGCCGATGGTCCTTTTACAGAGATAGACTCGATGATGTCCGGGTATATCGTTCCTTGACCTAACCATTTCGCTTCGCTCCCTTCAGGAAGTTCTTTTTGTATGTCTTTGGACGCTTGGTCGAATACATCGATAAACGCTCCGCCGATGATTTTACGCTTTTGCTCAGGCTCAGTTACACCTTTTAGCTTGGTGTAGAACAATTCTTTGGCATTAACACCTTTAATGTTAAGTCCCATGTTTTTGTACGAATCCAATACTTGCTCAAACTCGCCTTTGCGTAATAAACCGTGGTCTACAAAGAAACAGTGTAAACGGTCTCCGATAGCACGCTGTAATAATACTGCCGCTACAGTAGAGTCTACCCCACCGGATAAAGCCATAATAACGTGGTCATTGCCCAAGTCGGCTTTTAGCTCGGCTACTGTACTCTCTACGAAAGATTCTGAAGTCCAATCCTGCGCACATCCACAGATGTCAATAACGAAGTTTTTGACCAACATCTGTCCATCTGTACTGTGTGTTACCTCAGGGTGGAATTGTATACCGTAGGTATTGGTACCCGCTATTTGATAAGCAGCTACACGTACCTTATCTGTACTTGCTATAATATTAAAGCCTGCCGGAACCTCTTTGATTGTGTCTCCGTGTGACATCCATACCTGAGACTGTGCAGGGATTCCTTTTAATAAGGCATTGTTGTTGTCTACAAATTGTAGATTGGCTCTGCCGTACTCGCGTATCTCTGAAGGTAAGACTTCGCCACCAGCTTGTTGTGCCAGGTACTGTGCGCCGTAGCAAACACCTAATAGTGGGAATCTTTCTTGGATACTTTTGTAGTCGATTTGTGGTGCGTCTTCTTGGCGAACCGAATAAGGACTGCCTGAAAAGATAACCCCTTTCACGGTATCATCTAAGTCAGGAACTTTATTAAAAGGATGGATTTCACAATATACACTCAATTCGCGAACCCGACGTGCGATTAATTGGGTGTATTGAGAACCAAAATCAAGGATTATTATTTTTTCAGACATAGCGCAAAGGTACGATTAACGGATGAAAACATACAAAAAAAATATTACAGTTTCTATGTGCCACCTTCGGACAAAAGATAGCCTTCCATTTAACATATCAATAACATCTGAAGAAGTTGAATTTATTACCTTTAACTGTTTTTGTCAATTCACTACAAATAAGCGAGATGTATTGGTTTATCAAGTTTTTAATTCTTTGGTTATTAACTCTGTTATACAGTCTGACCTGGGGCCAGGTACGTGGACGGGTCACAGACAGCCATGGCAATGCACTGGGTGCAGTGACGGTCAGTATACAAGGTACCTATATCGCTACCTCGACGAATAAGGAAGGTTTTTATGAAATTAAAGAGCTTCCCTCCTCTTCGGTTATTGTGGTGGTACAGCGCCTCGGCTTCGAGACCAAGAAGATGTCGCTATCGGGGGTACAACAGCCGCATAAGCTGGATATCACACTACAGGAAGAGGCCTATGCCATCGAAGAGGTGGTGATCCGCTCGGCAGTGAATCCTGCTGACAATCTGATAAAAAAAGCGATTGCGAATAGGAACAAGAATGCCGAAGCAAGGGATAAGTTTGAAGCCGACTTTTATTCTAAAGGTTCATTGACGGCTATCAATCTGCCAAAAAAAATACTGGGTGCTAAATTGGAAGATGACAATCAGTTGCTGGACAGTACGGGCTCTGGGATGTTATACTTATCAGAGACGGTGTCTCATCTCGTGGTGGATAAGCCGAATAAGATGAAGGAAACGATTGTGGCATCCAAGATTAGTGGCGAAAATCAAGGCTTTAGTTTCAACCGTGCTGAAGGGACAGCATTTGATTTATATGACAACTATATCAGCCTAGGTATGACGAAGATAATTAGCCCTATTGCCGACCAGGCTTTTTCTTATTATAAGTATAAACTGCTGGCTTCGTGGAAAGAGGAAGACCAGTTGATTTATAAGATAGAGGTCGAGGCTAAACGTAAATCGGAGCCGGTGGTGGAGGGAATTGTATATATCGTAGAGGATAGTTGGGAGGTCTATGGTTTGGATTTTGTACTGTTGGGAACGAGTGTCAATCAGCCTGTGCTGGATACGTTGTATTTGCGGCAACAATATACGTACAACAATAGCGATAGATTGTGGTCCAAACAGCTGCAGACGTTGGATTTTACGGCGGGAATCATGGGCTTACGTTTTAAGGGACATTTTACGCATAGCTTTACCAATTATAAGTATGTGGACCGATTTGATAAAGGCACCTTTGGCCGAGTAAGCAGTGAATTTAATGCGGATGCCAACCAGAAAGATACGGATTATTGGGAGCAGATGCGGAAGGTGC
>JAITLW010000245.1 GCA_031277715.1 Sphingobacterium sp.
CCTTGTTTAGAGCTACAACATTGGTGTATGGACTCCAGTTGATGCTACGTGTACCAACGTAAGGTAGGTCGGTATTGCGTATGCGATGTCCTCCTTCATAGGTCAGCATGATGGAAAAATCAAAATTCTTGTAAGATAGGCTATTGGTCCATGAGGCGGTATGGTAAGGAACTTTACTACCGGCGTAGACAATAGATTCTAAGGTGCCTGGGTTTATTGTTGTTTTCTCGCCCTGTGCGTCGTAAACTTGAGGAATTCCATTTTCATTTAATCCTGCCCAGTCGTATCCATAAATAGCTTGGTAGGGATTACCAATTCTAGGGAATGCCTCGGGATAGTCCAACTGTAATACATACATCGGAGCTTCGACATTCACATAGGTTACTTTGTTTTTGTTATAAGCATAGAGCAGGTTACTGTTCCAGCTGAAAGAACCTTGCTCTAGGATACGGCCTCCCAATGTCGTTTCAAAACCGTGGTTGGTCATTCCGCCATTATTGATACTATAGGTGGAGTATCCCCAGCCTTCGGTAGGTACCCCTTGGGTATTGGCCAATAGGTCGGACCCCTCTTTGCGGTAATAATCTAAACTACCGTAGAACCTGTTATTGAAAAGACCAAAATCTGTACCGATATTGAATGTAGTGGTTTTCTCCCACGATAATAGCGGGTTGGGGCGCCTGGAAATTGATCCTGTAATACCACCCACGTTGGCATTATTACTGTAATAAGCGGTCATGTACGGCGATGAATTGTTGTCAATATTACCACCTATACCGTAGGAGCTTCTGATTTTAAGCTGATTGATAGCTGATACGTTGAAAAAGGATTCGTTATGTAGATTCCAACCTGCACCCAACGACCAAATAGGTTTATCCTGATACTTGGAGCTGGTGCCCCATAAATTGGAACGATCCCAACGTAAACTTCCCGTCAACATCAAGCGGTTATCATAGCTATAACCTGCATTGCCATAAAAAGAGACAAATCTATTGGTCACCTCAGCGATTCTCCCCTGATCAGTAGATTGATTAAACGTACCGCCGAAAATACCACCACCGGTTAGAATCGAGGGATCTATCATTTGTGAAGTCAATAAATCGGGATCATAGTTGTACAATGTTTGATTGTTGATGGCCATCTTATTGTTTCTGATCTCTAAACCGGCAATAGCATTTAGATTATGCTTCTCGTGAAAAGTCTTGTTAACATCCAATTGTTGACGAAAGTTGTAGCTATGGATATTTTGTTGTGTAAAATTGTAGATATTACCATAAGGCATGATATATTTTCCAATCCCGTTATCGATTTTGTAGAAGCTATTGACTCTATTTCGTACATAGTAGGAGTTTTTGTCATACAGCAGATCCGACTTATCATGTGCAAATTCATATTGGAAGGCACTGCTGGCGCTCAGCCAATCGGTTATCTGTGTATTCAGACGGATAAAACTACGATTGCTAAAGCGGTTCATCTTCTGGATATTGTTGTTCATTTCATCCAAGGGATTGATGTCCATGTTGTATAGCCCGTATTGGTCAATGTCGCTAAGATTTTGTTGACTCATGCGCATGGCTGCTGTGCTGATGAAATGGCTACCGTCGGCATTGATCAGGCCGTCATAGGGCAGGTAGGTAAAACCAGGTGAGTTTAGAAGGTCGTAGGTCTGAAGATCTTGGCGACCGTAACGTATGTAGCTATTAAGCTCTACAGATAGCCAACTATTCACCTGCGTGATATTTCTTAGATTGATACCCAGGTTATCATCTTTGCTGTTGATATTTTCCGCCAGGTTTTTTTGATAGGTTGAGGAAGCATAGAACCGGTTTTTTTCGCTGCCACTGGAGAGACTCAGGTTGTATTGCTGAGAAAAAGGGTTTCGCTTGCCGTACTTGGCTACATCATCGTAATAGCGATAACCTTGTGCGGCTAACCGACTCAAGGTATTGTCACGTTCCTGTGCACTGATCAATTGCGCTTTTTCACGTAGAAGGGTTTGGATCCCACCCGAATAATAAAGCATATTGTCTAGCGCATTTTGTGCATCACTGGGACTCATTGTAGCGAATGCTGTATTGCGTTGTGCCCATTCTTCTTCAATGTCAATCAAATCTGCTGAAGAGGTAAGCCGATCGGTATTGAAATAATAGGGCGTGTGCGTAAGTACAGCAGAGGCATTTATCTCTGTTCCCTTTGCCTTTCCTTTTTTCGTAACAATAACTACGACCCCATTTGCTGCACGCGCACCGTAAATGGAGGCTGCCGCTGCATCACGCAATACGGTGATGCTTTCAATATCTTCTAAATTAATATTAGGAAGAGCTTCTGTTATACTGCCATATGAATCAATCCGGTTGTTGTCTACTGGAAAACCATCAACAACATACAGGGGAGCTGTAACACCGTTCATGGAGGTGGTACCGCGCAATAAACCATTATGATAACCTGCTATTCGTCCCTCCAAAAGTGTAGAAAGGTTGTTTAACCGTTGTTGCTTAAGACTTTCAGTAGGCAGCTGTGCGAAAGCACCTGTAACACGTTCCTTGGCTATAGTCTGATAACCGGTACTCACACTAACAGCGATTTCTTCTATTTCGGCAGTCAAAAGGGGCAAAACCAGATTGCCCAGTTGGGGTCTCGCCGTAACTTCTATGGTCTGGTGTCCTAAAAATGAAATTTGTAGTGTCCCAGTACGGCTGTTACTCTCTAATGTAAAATTGCCATTTTCATTTGTAGAAACTACGATGTCACTATTTTTTAAACGTACACTTGCGCCAGCAAGACCTGTACCGGTTTCACTCACCACCCGTCCCGAGAAAGTGAAGTTTTGAGCGACTTCTGCCTTCCCAACTTCTCCGCTACCTGTTTGTGTTTTTGTAGTCGAAGTGTTCTTCAATAGAATGTTTTTCTGAACGATTTTGTATTCTATATTGGTTTTTGCAAATGTTTGCGCCAATACTTGTTCGATTGATCCATTACTGACGTTGACGTTGATCTGTGGAAATTGAATGCTGCTTTCGTCATAAACAAAGCGATATCCGCTCTGTTTTTCAATAGAGGACATGACTTCCTTGGCATTTGTTTGTCTAAATTTGAGCGTAATCTGCGAAAATGCATTGGATGAAAACAATACAACAGATGCAGCCAGTGAAAGAATCCAATGGTTAAATTTGATTTTCTTCATAAGGTTGTACTTCTTTATAAATGTTAGGTTAGTTTTACTTTTTTATGTCCAGATATATGGTGCGTCCATCTATCTGAGAGTTGATGTCGAAGTAAGAAAGGATCTCGACGATATCAGATAGGTTGACTTTTCTTGGGATTTCTCCAGTAATCTGCCGTGTAGGGATGGTTTTGTTTTTGAATACAAACTTGATGTCGTACCACCTTTCTAGCTGAGCTGTGATGTCCTGTACACTACTTTTCTGGAATTTGAATAATCCATCTTTCCAAGCTATGACTTTAGCTATATCTGCATTTTGTTTTAATAGCTTTCCAGAAGTGGATACAGCTTGTTCGCCGGGTGCTAGTATTAAAGAGGGCAGACTAGAATTCAAACCGTTAGATACGCTGACTTTACCATGTGCCAATGTAGTACTGGTTGTCGTATTGGGATAGGAACTAATATTAAAACCAGTACCCAGTACTTGGATATGTTGATCTTCGGTATGTACCTTAAATGGTTTTTGGGGATTGTGCTTTACTTCAAAATAGGCTTCGCCGATTAGTTCGACTTCCCGGGTATCGCCCGTGAAAGTCGTCGGATAGCGCAGTTGCGAGCCTGCATTGAGCCATACTTCGGAACCATCGCTGAGAACGACTTTAAACTGTCCACCTCTAGGAATTTCTAACGTGTTTAAAGATGATGACGATATTCCTTTTTCGAGTAGATTGAGGTATTGTCCGTCGATAAGAATATCGCCTTGTCCACTCGCTATTGTCGTATTCCCATCTAAAGAAAACTGCTCCCCATTGGCAAGTACAAGCAATGCTTTGTCGCTTCCTGCATGTATTGCTTCAAATTGTGCTTGTTGCTCGGTGTTATAGGTATTGATAGACTGGTATCTGTATAGAATAGTAGCTATAGTAGTTGTAATAAGAATTGCGGCAGCGGAGCTGTACCATAGCGTGCGAAGCTTTTTGGTACGAGGCTGTCTTGTCTTTCCCAATACGTTGGACGTTATCTGTTTTAAATTAATTTGCAGTTCATCGTCCGAAAGTTTGCTCTGGGACTGGTTAGCGACATGGAGATAATAATTGTCCAAGATTATTTTCTCTTCCTTATTTAGCGCTTGGCCTGAGCGATACTTCTGAAGTATTCTTTCAATATTTTGTTGTTCCATCTTGATTAGGTTCCTTAAGCCGGCATTTATGACGGTCAGTTAATAGTATTAACAGGCAACCTGAACGAAGGGAGTACTAGAAAATGAAAAAAAATAAAAATAATATGGAAAAGAGAAAAGAAGTGAGTTTGGTACGTAAGTATTTTAACGCGTTGTGGACTTGTTTTTTTGCTGTCTTTTCTGAAATATTCAACTTTTGACCAATCTCTTTGTAGCTAAGATGCTGTTCTCTATTGAGCTCAAATATTTCGCGGGTACGAGGTGCTAAATCTGATTTTTTTTCTTCGATTAGGTTTAAAAGCTCTCGTTCCAAGATTTTTTCTTCAGTATAGCATTGTCCTTGTTGAGCCAAAGACTGGAAGGATTCGATATAACGGTTAGAAACCTCTTCACGACTGATGTAATTCAAAATTTTGTTACGAACGGATTGATAGAGGTAAGGGAGTGCGGAGTCGGTTATCTGCCAGTTTTCATGGATCGACCATACCGCTAAAAATGTATCTTGGATAATATCGTTGCATACCTCTGTATCTGGAATCATACGGTAAGCATGTCGATAAAGTTTTTCTTTGTAACGATTGAAAAGTTCTGCAAAGGCACGGTGATCTCCCTTGTTTATTTTTTCAACAAGTTCTTTATCAGTTGTGTATGTGTCTTTTTGGCTTTTCAATTTGTGTGAGGAAAACGTACAAACAATGTAAAACTATTGTATTCTAAATTAAATTCCAAATGCTAAAGGTTGCTTTGGAAGAAACTGGAAAGTAAAAAAACGTCTAAAACCTAATCTAGAGGAGTGTAATACAGATTTTTATGCCAATTCATTTTTATGGTAGCTTATTGGAAGCACTCCTAGTGTGCCGTGATTGGAGGCGTTTTGTTGTGTGAGGAAAGCAGTTCGTTCTTTTGTCGAAAATTTATTTAAATTTGCAACATTCAGTTTTCGCTAGCCACAGACTAAGTTCTCATGAAAATAAGGTTTTTAAATATTCCTGTTGATAATGGATAAGGAGTTACTATGGTGGCAATCGTTTCGTATGGGAGAAGAGGAAGCATTCAAACTCTTGTTCGAACGGTACAGCCCACTTTTATTTAACTATGGTTATCGATTTACGCGGGAAGAGAACGTTATAGAAGACAGTATCCAGGAGTTTTTTATGAAGATCTGGCATAATAGAGCGAACCTGAATGATACAGTTTCTGTAAAGAATTATGTTTACAAGGCCTTTCGACGTACACTATTAATACATATAGAACGGGCTAACCGAAAGCAAAACATTCCAAAAGAGCATCTGTCATTCGAAATTGAATTGCCCCATGATACCAAGATCATGCGCAAAGAGCGACTGGAAGAAATAAAAGTTCAACTTCAAAAGGCGCTTGATAAAATGACCCCACGTCAGCGAGAAGTCATTCATTTACGCTATTTCGAAGAACTATCTTATGAAGAGATAGCGGATATTATGGGACTTTCAGTAAAGGATCTCTATAAACTATTTTACCGTGCTATGGATAGTCTACGGAAAAATATTGCACCATTTAGTCTATTGGTTGTCCTTGCGTTGCTTTTTGAAGCTAAATCCTCTTAATATTTCTGTATCGTTCTTTTCAGGTCGCCTGTCGAAATAATCCTCATCCAAACACGGATCTGTTAAAGTCGTGTCCCTGCTTTAACACGCACTTAAACGGTATTTTACAAAAAAATAAAAATAATTTAATCTTACTGGGGTAAAATCTTAATGTAGGATGTATATAGATAATAGATTATGGTACAAGACCCTTCACGATACAAAGCTTTTAAAGCGGCTGATTTTTTAGCTGACGAATATTTTGCCGCAACGCGTTTAGCTAAAAACGTGGAAGATGTACGCTTTTGGGAGTCGCTGATTAGCTTATATCCGGAAGTAGCTGCTGAGATAGAGCTGGCTGACCAATGGATAGGACTTCTAAGACAACAGCCCGTTTTCAAAAGCTCATTGAATAATGAGGCTCGTTGGCAGCGGATGAAGCAGGCATTGCCGAGTTATGAAAAGCAGCAAAACAGACGTCATATGATTCGTCGTTATAGCCGCTGGACGGCACGGGTTGCCGCAGTTCTTGTTTCGGTATTTATGCTCTATGAAGTGAGCCAAATGGGGGCGCAAGTAACTAATACGGCATACGGCGAACGTCGTAGCATGCACCTTCCAGACGAATCCATAGTACAGCTTAATAGTAACTCTAAATTGAAATATGTCCGTGACTGGAAATCGGACAAGCCACGTGAAGTTTGGTTGGAAGGTGAAGCAAACTTTCATGTAAAGCATACCGCGGTGAAAAATAGACTACGGGAAGACGACTATTTTATAGTACATGTGGGAGAGCTATCGCTGAAGGTTCTAGGAACCAAGTTCAATGTAAAAGATCGTCGCAATCGTATCGAAATCACTCTTTTTGAAGGAAGTGTACAGGTCGATAACGCAGCAGGACTCCAATACGTACTAAAGCCCGGAGAGACATTTATGTATGACCGGATCAAAGATGAGGAACAGGTATTGGTCGATAAATCGAAGGAAGCCCTGTCGTGGACACACGGTGAGATGTTGGTCGAACACCAAAAATTGTCGGATATCATCGAAGTACTCGAAGACAATTTTGGCTATTCCGTAGAACTTAAGGATTCGAGCTTCTTGAACAGACGTCTCTCAGGTGTAATCCCATTGACCAAAGTGGATGATATTTTATTCGTGATCCGACATACGATGGACTTGAAAATCGATAAACAAGGAAAGAAAATAATAATTAACACTAAATAACTAACAATTAGCAACTTTATGAAACCAAAATTACTCCTGCTCTTTACCTGTTTGCTCCTAAGCAGCGTAGGTGGCTACGCACAAAGAAAGCTAGGCTTGGCACAGGCGCTAGGTGAAATAACCCGAGTTTATGGAACCAAATTTTCTTATGAAGAAGGACTGTTCGGTACAGTGCAGATTAATAGTGACTTATTACCTAAAAACAAAACTAAGTCTGTAGAATCTTTGCTTAAGGATGTATTATATCCGAACGGATTCTTGTTTCTCTATGTACAGAACAACTATTATACGATAATCCGTGATAATCAAAAACAGGGAGGTGAACAAACTGATACGTATTGGAGAGTGATATCGGGACAAGTGAAAGGAAGTAATGGACAACCGTTGACGGGGGTAACGGTCATGCCGGACGGTATCGGTGTGAGAACAGGTGTCTCCACAAGTAGTGATGGAAGCTATACATTACGCTTGAGAGAGCCGGCAGAGGCGATTGTGTTTTCCTTTATAGGTATGGAACCTCAACGTCGGGTTATTGGGAAAAATAGTCAGATAAACGTGTCGATGGGGGATGCCGTAAATCAACTCGAAGAAGTTCAAGTACTCTCTACGGGATACCAGAAAATATCGAAAGAAAGGGCAACTGGTTCTTTCAGTCAGATAACAAGTAAAGAGTTGAAAGAAGTCCCGTCGGTCAATCTGATGGAGCGCATCGAAGGGATGGTACCAGGTATGCAGGTGGATCTGCGCAATAATAGAATCCAGATCCGAGGTGTGAATAGCTTTGGAACGGATAGTGATCCTTTGGGTAATTCTAAGAAGCCACTTATAGTTATAGATGGTTTTCCTGCTATGGATCAGGAGCTTACGGAGACGAGCACAACTTACGCGAATAATTCGGTATTGAGCAGATTTAATCCAGAAGATATTGAAAGTATTACGGTGCTTAAGGATGCTGCTGCGGCTTCCATATGGGGTGCTCAAGCTGCCAATGGAGTTATTGTCATCGAAACAAAAAAAGGGAAGAACCAACCACCGAGTATATCATTCAGTTCGA
>JAITLW010000298.1 GCA_031277715.1 Sphingobacterium sp.
ATGCGAGCCGCGAATAAAAGGAAGCTAAGATATCCTTGGTCGAACCTCCTGTAGCCTGCGCATTCGTTTGATCAGAAAGTGCATTCAGCTCATAGAGGCTATTGTCGTAAAAGCCCCAATTGTATGCTTGAAATCCTCTGCCATCGTTAATCTGATAATCCTGACCAAACATAGCATGGACATTATGCTGTCCGAATTCTTTTTCAAAGACCAAGCGGTGCGACAAAGTAAACTGCTTTTCTAAAGAATCCCAGTCTTTGATCCGTGGGGCAGTACTGTTGAAGTTTTTGACATCGCCAGTCTTGGGATCCACAGTATACATCTGAGGTATAAAATCCTTGCTGAAATGATCCACGCGACGATATCCCAGCGTATTATGATAGGTTAGATTGAACGGTAGCTTGTACTCTATATTGAAGTTGGTAAGTGTCTCTTGATAATCACGATAGGTAAACCCCTGTTCCACTTCCATGCGTGGGTTCTCTATGTTATTGCGTCCTGGTGTATACAACCAACTCGATCCATAAAGATTGTTTTTATGATAGTCTGATATGATGGGTAGTCCCCGCATAATGACGTTAAACACGGTACCTGTACCATAACCGACTTCATTAAATTCTCTCAGATTACCAATAATTCCTGCATTGATTTTCAATCTAGGTGTAGCTTGTGCAGATACCTTGACGTCAAATGAATACCGCTTAGCATCATCATTGGCAATGAATATTCCTTTCTGATTCATATAACCTCCACCTACAGTGAATGTATACCTGTCTCCGCCGCCAGAAACACGGGCATTGTACTGCTGTAAAAATCCGTTGTCCAGAGTGATGTCAAACCAATCGGAAGCAGGGTATACAGACGGATCGGTCCCCATACCTGAACGGTATTCGTCTATCTGCTCCTGGCTATAACTCAATGCGATCTTACCCGAGTTAGCCTCTGCCCTATTGCGCATCTGCATGTAAAGGATAGGATCGTTAACAACCTCCGGCAAAAAACTGGCTTGCTGTACACCGGCGTGGCTTCTCAACTCTATTTTGGTCTTCCCTGCTTGCCCTTTTTTGGAGGTAATCAAAATTACACCATTAGAAGATTTTGAACCATAAATAGCGGCGGACGCATCTTTTAAAACAGTAATCGTCTCTATATCCGCTGGATCGATTTCATCAAAATTGTACTCTATTCCATCCAACAGAACGAGGGGATTAGCATTATTCAGCGTATTCACACCCCGGATACGGATTGTCGTAGCATCCTTTCCGGGCTTAGCTCCAGCCTGATTAATCCAGAGTCCAGAAGTACCGTATAGTGCCTGGGACGCATGTGTCAACGTCTGTTTCTCTTTGTCAACCATATTGACAGTAGATACCGACCCATTGACCAAGTCTCGCTTCACTGCCCGATATCCGACCACCACCACTTCGTCTACAGCCTCCAAAACTTCTTTCATATAAACCTCTATTTTAGATTGCTCGGCAGTAAGTTCCAACCTTTCAAAGCCCAGATAGGTTAATAATAGTACTGGTCGGGTAGCGGAAGCTCTAATCGAAAAAACACCGTTCTCATCACTTATCGCTGTACCAGCACCACTCCGTTCGATGACCGAAACTCCTTTCAGGGGTTCTCCCTTACTATTTCTGACCACACCTGTGATGACATGTTGCTGTGCATCCCGAATACTCACGCCATCCCCTTTTGTTGGAGAGGGAGCATTTTTGCTCAATATGATATTCTTGTCCACAATCGAATACCGCATATTATACCGTGATAATACTTCACTCAAAACTTTGTCAAGTTTGGCATTATGGAAGTCGACCGTAATCTTTTCACTTTTTGAAAAATGGGTGTTATCATAAAAAATATGATACCCCGTTTTTTTCTCAATCTGCTTCAATGCTTCCGAAATGGTGATATTCTCTGCTCGTAAGGATATTTCCTGTGCCTGTGTCCAAGCAGAGACTTGGAGCGATCCTGTAAAAAAAAGTAATGCCGCGAGTTTCACTTTAGAAACTCTGCGCGGAAGCCAGGAAGGAATCTTCCGGATATCCTTTTGGTTGAATTCTGACATTTTTATTAATTGGTTTTAAAAAGGAATGGTTGTTTTATCTCTTGATTTTCACTAAAACAATAACTAGAACCTATTGCTACTTCATTACAAAGACCCTCCTTCCCTCTCTTTTGAAATTAACAGAACCGGTTAGACTAATGGTGTTCAACAGCTTATCAATATTTTCGAAACGGGATAATCGACCTGAAAACCGACTATCATTACGTATATTTTCAAATTGGATGTCGATATCGTACCAACGTGATATGTCGGTCATGACCTGATGGATAGAGGCATTCTCATAGGCAAAAAGCCCGCTCTTCCACGCCACAGCGTAGCTCGGATCTACCGACATGACAGCAAAATCCTCGCTACCCGGTCTCAAAGTAGCCTGTTGGGCAGGTTTTAGGTATTTTTCGGCCTGTTTGCTGTTGAGCTTTACACTTCCTTCAACCAAGGTCGTAACAATGGATTTGTTATAGGAGTTAACATTAAAAGCAGTACCCAATACCGTTATAACCTGTCCTTTGGACTTGACTTGGAAAGGAACCCGCTCACCCGCTTCTTTAACTTTGTTCACTTCAAAATAAGCTTCTCCCTCCAAAAGCTCCACCTCTCGGTTCTCTTTCGCAAATCGGATAGGATAACGGAGGTTTGAAGCAGCATTGAGATAGACTTCAGTACCGTCGGCCAATACCACATTATACTCTCCACCAATTGGCGTAACGATATTATTGTAGATAGGACTATCTGAACCGTCAAGTGACGCGTAAATAATTTTTCCATTTCTGTCCTTATGGATACTATAGCCATCCAGCACAACAGACTGCCCTTCTTCTAGGCTATCCAGATGAATCTTTCGACCATCAGCCAATAGAACATGTGCCCGTTGCCCCCCAGGCACTACCTCAACATGTGCGTGTCCCCTCTGCTCTTCAGCCACATTCCAGGAAGGAACGAAGTAGTAGCCCAGTGTCAGGATAGCAACAGCAGCTACACTCCAGCTCACCAAGCGACTGATTCGGAAACGCCGACGGCCTGAATGATTAAACTGCCCTCTGATCCGCGAAT
>JAITLW010000287.1 GCA_031277715.1 Sphingobacterium sp.
CTCTGCCGATAGCACATTTACTTTATTAGCAATTCTCTCTGAAGCAACATATCCACCATAACTCAATACAGGTGTTCCAGATTTCCCTCGTTTAGTTGTCACAAATATAACCCCATTGGCAGCGCGCGAACCGTATATTGCAGTAGAAGAAGCATCCTTCATAACGTCCATCGAAACGATATCATCGGGAGCTACTAATTCTATATTGGCACCAACTATTCCATCGATAACGTAAAGAGGCGAAGAGCTTGCGGTTAATGATGAAGGTCCACGCAATTGAATGGTAGCACCAGCTGTCGGATCGCCACTGGAGCGGTTTACAATTAAGCCAGCCACTTTTCCCACGAGGAGCTGATCAGGCGAACTGACTACCCCCTTGTTAAAATCTTTAGGCCCCAGGTTTACCACCGAACCTGCTATCTGCTTTTTCTTAGCAACCCCATAACCAATTACGACAACCTCATCCAAATCGCTTAATGTGCTTTCGATATTAAAATCCAAAACATTTTCACCGTTCGCTATTTGAATAGTCTTAGTAACCGACTTAAAGCCCATAGCATTTACCGCTATACGTTGATTACCTACGGATATAGTTCTAAAGCTATAGCTACCATCAGGTCCTGAAGAAGTTGCCGTTTGTGTACCTACAATCTGTACCGTAACTCCCAACACGGGCTGCCCATCACTTCCTACGATGCGACCTGACAATGTAGCCGTTTGGGCAAATACAGACATGCTTATTAACATCAGTAAACTGACGTTAATAATGGCATGAATTAATAATTTGCTCATAATTTTAATTGTTTATTTAGTTATTTAATTTAGTATTACTCAACACATAGAATTCGCCCGGGGCCAATGATATCTCTTGATTAGGGTTGTACACCTTAGCGCTTTGGCTACCATTGTCGTACCAGGTACCACTCATGAAAGCGCTTACGGCAACAGCACGTGAAACCACATCAAAATTCCCCAGCAGCAGCACCTTTTGCCCGCCCTGCTCCATCACAAAATATTTGACATGACTGTTTAAAGACGATTCCACGAGATTACCATTTCTAAAAATTGGATTTGACTTTTTGATGCGAATCATATTAGCGTAATGCTTGAATAATTTGGTCCTGACAGGATCATTATAATACACCCAATTAATCGGTTTTTCTCCCGTTCTTCCATTTTGGTTTATGGACACATCATAGCCCAGCTCACCAAATTGCCAGATCATCTTTGGTCCCGGAGAGAGCATAAAGAAACTCGCCAACATGATATTGCGATCAATAGCTGTATTCAAATTTTTAATAGTATACGAGCCTGCCGCGTTTCCATACTGTATATTTTTATACATGAGGCGCTCTTCATCATGCGATTCGATGTAACTAATCAAGTTAGGACTGGTAAAACCCCGCTTCTGAAAAAACAGCCTAGACAAGTCAGATTTGCCATTATCATTATAACCCATCGCCGCCTCACTGCCCACATAATTTAGATTATTCCAAAGAAACATTCCCTCCTCGGCCAATTCCTTTTCTTCACGATCGTCCGCAAAATGTTCCAAAATAACATAGGCATCTGGGTCCACCGACCTGATATAGTTGTTATACATCTTCCAAAGCTGCACACGACTGGCATCGTAAGCTGTCCATGCCCCTACAGCCGACTCTGCTGTCCCACTATTTTTCTGTGTAAAACCTTTAGAAAGGTCAAAACGAAAACCATCAATCTTATATTCTGACATCCAATATTTCAGCACATCCTTAACGAATGTTTGCGTCAATGCACTTTCATGGTTAAAATCATAACCCACGTTGTAGGGGTGCGTAGCTATAGGGTTAAACCAGGGGTTAGTAGCCGTTGTTGCTCCATTTTTAAAATACATTTGCACCATAGGAGATTGTCCAAAGGCATGGTTTAGCACCACATCCAAAATGACGGCAATCCCCTTTTGATGACTCGCATCAATAAAGCTTTTCAGCTCAGCCTGCGATCCATAGTATTTATCCAATGCCAAGTGAAAAGAAGGATTATATCCCCAGGTTGAGTTGCCTTCTGACTCCTGGACCGGCATCAGTTGTATGGCATTAACACCAAGTTTTTCAAAATAACGGATAGAATCTTTCAGGGTTGTGTAATCGTGACTATTGACAAAGTCCCTCAACAAGGTCTCATAAATAACTAAATCATACGGATTAGGCTTTTTAAAAGAACTGTTTACCCATGCATATGGAGCAGCGCTTAAATTCAATACCGAAACAATACCTTTAGCTTGCGCCGGATAAACAGGTAAAGATGCCAGATAACCGGCTTTAATACCCGGGTCGTGTACAGGGGCTAGTACCAATTCGCTATATGGATCTGCAATCGTCAAATTACCATCAACCAAAAATTGATAGGTATACTTTTGATTCCAATTCAAATCCGCTACACTAATCCAGAATGTCTTGCCATCTGTGCTTCGCTTTAATGCATATTTTTCAGAAGCTGTATATTGATTAAAATCACCTAGTAAGAATACAGACTCCTTTTGCGGAGCGGTTAACGCAAATGTCACCGTATTCGACTCCTTATGCAGCGTAATACCATTAGGCTTAGCCCCTTGAGGCAGATCCGCTATAACGGTTTTCCCTGCTACAAAGAGACGCAATTCCAATATTTTCTTTTCACCATTGGCTTCCAGTTGAGCGACAAACTTAAGGTCCCCTACCTTATTCACTTTATATGTAGCCTTCAACGATCTTGCATTTTCAGCTACCCCAACCTGTTCCCCATCCAATGTCAAGCTTATCTTGCCCAACTGACTACCCAGCACTTCGAAACTGACTTCTTCCCCTACAGCATAAGCTTCCTTAGCCGTTCGTAAGGCATAAGTAGGTTGTGTCTCAGGATAATTAAAACGTAGGGCTAAACCGTTCTGCTGGACAATAGGAAGATACAAATCAGCACCATCTTTATTCCGGGCCACTTTTGTCCCATCTGCATTTCTAACCAATAGTGTAATAAAGTGAACCGACTTAGCATCAGACAGTTTATAAAGTGCAGCAGGCGTGAAAGTGTATGAATATTTCCCGTCTGTTCTTTTCTTCAATTTGAATGTATTACTATTATCTGTCCAGGAACTGATAACATTTTTCCAATCTTGAGGCGTCGAGCTCGCAGTAGTGAGCAGACCCATATGTAAATAAAAATCGCCAGCCACATTCTTGAGCTCCGCATTACCTTTAGATGGATCAAAAATTAATGTAACTTCTTTATCCCAAGACAAGAATCCCTGTTCTACTGTCATCAAGCCTTCGAGGTTATCCTCAACCACGTTAGGATCGTTGTTAGGCGCTCCTTTCTTGCATGAGCCTATTACCAGAAGTATGGGGACGAATAAGATAAAAAGATAACTTCTCATATAATTAAGCACTGGGAACGTTCCCATTAAAAGTTTATAAAACATCTTAAAAATCAATCAACCGATTATATGCAAAATGGATTGATCGGATTATCTAAATGTACCAGTAAGTATTTCTACAACAATATGATAGATTGTGGTAGGTTTATAATTAATATATTTTCACACATCATCGGGAATGTTCCCGATGATAAATCGAAGTTAAGAGGTTCTTTTTTATTTTGCAAGAAAATTATAATATTTTTTTACTTGAGTTTTGGTAGATAAGGCTGGATTCCAGAATAACAACCTCCTGTTGCTTTAGCTCAAACGGTTTACTTAAGGCTTCAAAAAGATAAGTACATGCCTCTTTTCCCATTTCGAATGCGGGCTGCTTCACCACAGAAAGTGAAGGATCCAAAAGATCGGTGATATCCAGGCACGAAAAACAGATTAACTTCAGCGCCTTCGGTATAGGTATATTTTCTTCTTTAGCTACGCGAAGCGTGGATATAGCCAGTCGTTCGACAGAAGCTAGTATGCCGTCCGGCTTTTCCTCTTTTAGTAATTTCCTAATGTCTTCCATATTTATTTCAGACTGATTGGAAGTCTGTAATATCAAATGCTCGTCCATCGGGATTCCAAACTTATCTAAAGCACGCTTATAACCGTCCATACGAATCTTACCTATCGAAACATTCGCATTAATGGCCAAATAAGCAATACGTTTGCAGCCACTTTGGATAAGATGCTCTGTTGCTAAAAAACTCGCTTCTTCATCATTCCCCGTAACATAAACGGTATTAATATCTTCATAATTACGATCAAAAAAGACAATAGGTATATTATGATCTTTCAGCAGATTCAAATGAGAGTGATCCTTTCCCTCTCCAGATGCTGACATCAGAATACCATCTACCCTACCATTCGATAAAGACCGAATAATGGAAGCTTCATTTTGGACCTGATGATCGGTGACATAAATCAAGGTGTGATAACCTTTGGATCGCGCTACCAGCTCTATTCCCTTGATCGCCTGACTAAAAAATTTATTCCCAAATTCAGGAATCACTATAGCAATGGTTTCGCTTTTACTTACACGAAGATTGCTGGCGTGCAAATTAGGCGAAAAACCTAACTCCTCGGCCATGGCCAAAATACGCGACTTGGTTTCGGGATTGATATCACTGCTATTCCTGAATGCCCGGGAGACTGTTGACTTCGAGAGCCCCAGCTTGGCCGCTAAATCTATTATCGTCAGTTGAGACATATTAACCTTGGAATTTAAAATCAAATATATAGCATTTATAGAACTTTTAAAACATAAATACTTAACTACTTGAAATACAAAATCCATCTTTCAGAAAACAATCTATTTGAATCAGTTTTTTTTTGATAAACAACTGAATTAAATGATACTAACTTTCCTTTCCTCTGTGCTCGTTATCCAAAGTATATTACCTTTTATTCAGAACCAGCATTTGATATTCCGCGTATCTTTAGACCTCTTATTTCACAGCCCCCAGCATATTCATCGACAAACTAACCATCCTTCCCGACTTGGGGTACGATCATTTTATGGTAGCTTTTACCTTTCGACACACACTCAGCGATCAGGAAGAGCGTGTAGACGAGCTGGAAAGCGGTGAAATGTAGGAAGTCAACTCCTTGATCAAAGAGGGCAAAGAAGAAGAAAGCGATAATAGGATAGGCTTTTGGTTAAAAATTATACACGCAATTGTCAAAATTTGCACATCTCCTGTCAATTTATGCAAAGTATTTTGTTTAAAAGGAGATATATTTGCTTTTACTAAACAACAAACTATGAAGGACACCAATCCAACCTATCTACATGCATTTTCTAAGGTACTCATCGCTTACCGCTATATAATTAGCAATATCACTTCGAGACATATATGGGTATACCGCTTTATGCAGTTCCTTAAATCGGGCAATACGCTCCCCTTTCTGCAGTTCCAAGAGCGCTAGGCGCTCGTCAGTCTGTTCATACCACAGATCCAGCAGGCTATCATATATACGAATAGCACGGGGAAACTGCTCAATAAAATTATAGAGCTCAGCTCTAGAAAGCAATAACAGACTACAATCTGTCAAAGCGCGAAAATGTACTGCTTTATTTTGTAAGGGTACAAAGATCAATTCTTCAGCTTTAATGATTCTTGTCAACGTAGTCCTTTGCGTTTTGAGTATGACACCGTCGGATAAGAAGTAGATATCACCCTTACTTGTCGGTAGTCTGTCTCCCTCTTTACAATACTGTAAACACAACAACGTATTCAGTGCTTTCCACTCGGTCTCTGCTATCTCTTGCGTATGAAACACCAGAAGTCTACGTAATTGAATTAGTGCGCTTTCCATAGATTAAGTTTTAATGCTATCGTATAATTACTAAAAAACTGATTAATAACCGATTATATTTCCCAACACCAATTCAACCCCTATGAATCCACTTTCCGTACACCTAAATACCAATCCAGTTCTCCTTCCCACCTATAGAGAACGTGCTATCAATCAACCTCAACCGTCGACAAATTCCATTAGTCTTTTATTAACAGGATAATCAATTAATTAAAACAAGTATGAGACAACAAAAAATCAAAGTACTCATTTTAGAAAATGACATTCATCAACTGACAACCACGATTGAATTCGTCAAGAGAACAGCCCATCTACAACTGACCTCAGGATTACCATCCTCACGAGAAGGACTTTACAGGATATTCAATAACCGCATCGATCTATTAATTATAGACAACAATATGCCGGATATACCTTTACATGAATTCCTATTGCAAATCCAGTCCCTTACCCAGCCGAAAACCAAACGACGACGACTCCGCGTGTTGGTAACAAGTACCCAGCCATTGAAGAAAAGCATGCTCGATAAGCTTGGGATTTCCGGACAGCTAACCAAACCATTCGACTACGATACATTTGTCCTACAGATTGATAATGCATGTGAAAGTTGGCAAGATAAACCTTTAGATCCTTTGCCTAATACCCAACTTTTCCTAGTACGACAGAGTAATGGTATACAACGGGTAAAAATCAATTTTTACGCCATCGCTTATCTTCAGGCCGACGGCATGGATTGTAAGATCTGGCTATCCGACAGTTTGTATTATACCGTATAATAAGCCGATGGCATTTGTATTATCCCGCCTACCTAGCCAGGATTTCAAAACATGCCACCGTTCATTTGCAATCAATTTAAATTATGTGAGCCATGTGGAGCACAATAAGGTCTATCTCATCGGTATTACAGACGCCATCCCCATAGGCAGTAGAAAGGTTCACGTGGAATTTGATTTATGGGACAAAACGAACAGTTTATAATACATGCACAAAAATAGATTTACCTATGGAAGACCACTTGTTAAGACTGCTACTTACCGTAACCAAAATGTTGAGCTTGCTGGAAAACATTAGCAACAATAGCAATGAGCTTGTTGGCAAAACACAACCAAAAGTATTTTTCAAACACCATGTTATGGAAATACTTCAAATAAGCGAAAGCACTTATAAGCGATATGTGAAGAGTAAAAAGCTTGATCCCGAGATTGTGGGCACCATTCACATCTATCAGGAAGAAGATCTGAAACCTCTGATTGCCGAACTCAAACGCAGAGGTCGCCTCTAAAAAGGGAGTCGCCAATTCCAACTGCTATTTTGATGCATCAACCGTGCAGCTTGATGCATCAAAATAATGACATTCCCCTACTTATCCTCCTCTTATCCTAGCGTTCTATCCCTAGGCAGCTACATATTCGCAGCTTACGCATTTTGGCATCCAAAACAGTCCTTTCCATTTACAAATAGCTATACCAAAATTCGAACTAGACGCTTCCTCTTCCTAAGTTGATATAGCAAGTTTGAAACAAGGAGTGCCATTAATCAAATAACACACCTCTTTATCCAAACTTGATAAAGCCACTAACAGACTGACAATATCCTTCGTTCAACTTGGGCCTACAAAAATCCATTTTTCAATGGTTTCAACGTAATATGTGACCTTCTAAAGGGTCAATATGCGTCATCCTAAGATCAATGTAGGTCTTCCCTCGAGAAGACTTTTTCTATACCTTATGTTTGTTTCAAGATCAACGGGAAGCGCGCCTCGAAGGTCAATAACAGAAGGTTAAATCATAAATAGACAAAGAAATGGTAGTAACACACCGAGCCCTGAATGGCTTTAAAAGCATGAAAGATGACGAGCTAGTCATTACAGTACAAACTATCCTAAGAGCGATGGATAGCAACACACACTTTACCACACCGAGCCCAGCTCTTGACGACGTACAAACCGAGCTGGACGACTTCATTGGCAAACTGGCGGCCGTCCGCAAACGAGGTGCACCGGAAGATACGGCATTGAAAAACGAAAGCCGGGCCATACTGGTAGAAACCATGGCCAAGCTATCGTACTATGTC
>JAITLW010000420.1 GCA_031277715.1 Sphingobacterium sp.
TCGAACTCTCTTTTCCCTTTTCCTAGATGGTCAAAGAAATAGTTGGTCGAAGCATCTTTCATGCTGAAATAATACCCTTGCCACCAACGGTATCCTGAAGGTTGATAGATTGGCTCCACACCCGATGGGCGGCTATCTTTCAGGTGGACATACTGTAATGGCGCATCATTTATGATAATGATCTTGACTTTGATACGCTCGCCTAGTCTAGCCTCTTTGGTCTCTATCCAGGTTCCGTTGCGCTCTACTAGGTATTGTTTCTGAACCGAGAGTGCATTGGTATTCTGCTTCACTTCGGAAAGCGGAACAAAATACTGCTGATAGATTCCCCCGTATATAGTTCTATTGTTGTTGTTGTTGTGGATAGTAAGCTGCTTGTCGTTTTGCAGTGCAGACTGATCGAAATCTAGGGAAACTTGACCCAATATGATATCTTTAGTGTCGGCCTGTTGGCGGTCAACAAGTACATTTACCTTATTATCCAAACTAAAGTCATCGGGATTATTAGCGAGTAGGAGTGCATAGATAGCATCTACGGTCATCCAGGTACTGTTCCAATGGTTTACTTGTTTTTTATAGTATAACCATTGGGTTATGGCCTGAAGCTGAGAAGGGTCGTTTAGCTTGTAAGCTTCAACAAGGTACGATTGCATACTTACAGCATCATAAGCACGGTCGTTGCTCGGCCAATACATTCCTCTGTCTTTATCATGGACGACCTCTTGGCTGATTCTGTTCTTTAATTCATTTGATTGTTTGGCGTTACCATACAATTGGTTGACTACCCATGCTTTGGCTGCTAAACCTGCCGATCCTTTGGCCGTCACCTCCGGAGCTTTTACCAATTTATTGGTGAGCTGTTGGATGCTGTTGCCCTGAGGTTTGAAATAACTTGTCCAGTAATGGCGAGCATACAGGTAACTCAGAGCGAGTTCTACAGATGCTTTCGGACTAAAGATACTACTGTCTTTGTCTAGGTATTGAGTGAGACCTTCCATTGCATCTAGCATGTCCGAATCCACTAGACTATGGTCGAGGTGGAGCACTTTGCCCACGATTTCGAGCATGCGTATAGAGATACGGTTATCTACTTTTCCTCCTTGAAGCCAGCTGAATCCTCCTTCGTCAATTTGGTTCTGGAGTATCTTTTTTTCTACCGCCTTGATTTCTCCGTGGATGTCGCTATTGAAAAGGGCAGCGATAGCAGCCAATTTTTCTTTTTCACTTTTTAGGGCTCGTAACCATGGCATTTCCTCTTGTTTCAATTCACTCAGACTGCTGTTTTCTTCGAGCTTGCTTTTGTTTTGATCTTTGTCTAGTGTTTTGAAGTAAGTAGCAATCTCTGGATAGTTCTTCTCCATATATTGTACCATCTTCAGACCAAACCACTTGCTGCCACTCTGTTCCGTGGACTCGTATGGATAGTTCTTCAGATAATCTAGTGTTGCGATAATTTCTAGAATAGGATTGCTGTGTACCTGTACCTTAGCGTGTAGGTTGTCTTTTCCGGCACTGTGTAAGCTGTAGTCTTTAGATTCTCTAGACTTCAGTATGATTTTTTCGGTATCTGAAATCAGCACCTTATTGGAGAGTATTGGTAACTCTACAATTTCACCGTCAGAAAATGAATCTGTAGCGGCTACGATTTTAATCTGTACTGTAGGTGTAGGTATATTTGCAGGTACTTTAAGTTTCCATTCTACAATGCTGTTGTTTGTGGGCGGGACCTCGAAAGCCGTGGTACTATTTCCTGTTAAAAATAGATTGCTAATGTTTGTGTTGCCTTCTGGGTTAAGTATTTCAATCCGTGCATTGCCTTTCAATGCTTGCTTACTTACATTCTGTACCTGTGCTTTCAATGTGATTTCATCTCCCTCTCTGAAATACCGAGGTAGATTAGGACGCACCATCAGCTGTTTCTGTGTTTGGCTGATGAAAGTGGCGTCGCCGGATGTAAGATCTTTGCGGTGCGCAAATAAGAGCAATTTCCATTTTGTGAGCGCTTCGGGACTGTCAAATTCGAAGTTGATATTTCCTTCTGCGTCGGTGTACAGCGTCGGGAAGAAAAATGCAGTTTCCTGTAAGTTGGTCCGGATCTGCGCTTGATCCAACTGATCTTGTTTCTTTTTACCTTCTTTGGTGGTAACAAGAATGACCCCATTTGCAGCTTTGGAGCCGTACAGGGCTACTGCTGCCACATCTTTGAGAACTTCTAATTTTTCAATCTGATCTGCTGAGAAATTTTCAAGGACAAAGCCGTCCATAATTTCTCCATCTACAATGTATAGTGGAGTTGATTGCCCTGTTGTAGTAGAGTTGTTGCCTCGGATTGTGATGCCCTCTGCTTTGCCTTGCAATGATTGTTCAACACTCTTTGTTGATCCGGATCTCATTGATTTTTGTAGACCTCCGGCAGAAACGACAACTTCATCCAGTGAGTTGAAAGCGTCAAAAAACGGTTGGTTGTCTAGGAGTCCTCCAGTGAATAGGCCATAGGTATAAACGTTAGATAGTCTATTCCCTATGGTCGGTAGCCTATTGTCTTTATAGAATATTGAGTTTGAATAATCGTCTTTATAGAACCCGTTAAGGAGGTGGTAATAATTGATGTTACCAAAATAAGGGGTATGGAGTGGTAATGACGATGGGAAGCTGTTGTTTGCGAATACATCCAGTGCGCTGTCGTACATTGTCGCCAATACCTCTGCTTCGGATACTGGTAGGTCCTTCTGCGCGATACTGAAACTCCACTTTTCCTTTTGGCCGGGTGTGATTTTATCTCTAAATGTTTTAGCTGTAATCCGTAAAAGTTTGTCTTGTCGAATCACCGGTATGGCTGTCGATGTGATTGCCAATTTATTGTTCGCCACTAATAAGGCTGTAAAAGAGATGTTGGGCGATACCAGCTCCTTTTCTAGCGTGAAGGTGTAGGTAGCTTGACCATTTTTTATAGCCAATAGTTGAGTTGGTCTTTTTGATGTCCCAAGGGAACTGAATAAATAGAGGTATTTAGCACTTTTTTCATCCGTTTGATAGGTGATGGTGACTTTGTCCCCAATGCTATAGTTTGTCTTGTCGGTATTGGCTGTCAAGAACTCGGTATTGCTTACTTTTTTAGTGACGGCATCATACAGTTCTACATAATTGGTCGCCTTTATGGTATCTCCCTGCTGTATGCTAATGGCTTCGATCATATAGCGTCCTTTGATAAATAAGTTGGAATCTATCTGGACAAGACCCGTATCGCGTGTATCGAAGTCGTAGGATGCGAGCTGCTCTTTTTGTTGCTCTTTTTGTAATAGGCTTCGATCAAATATTGCCGGGAAATATCTTTCGTATTCTTCGGTACTCAATAGATGGTATTCGAGGTTGCCGAATATCTGTCTACTTTCTCTGGTCATGACTGTCGTTGGCTGACTCAATCGGTATATATTGACCTTGCCAGAAAACAGAAGTGGCTGACGATTTTGATTGATAGTTTTGATGGTTAAGTTCTTCCATTTTTTCTCCTCCATTCGAGCAGTGGTCTGGACTTGAATCTGCCACGGCCGGGAAGAGAAATTGTACTGATCGCTTGTAGCCTGCATTTCGCCACTTTGACTGGTAACCTCGGCATTGTATTGTAGGGAGAAGTTATCCAGACCCTTGAAAGTGGAATCCGTCAGCGCCACCTTAAACGCAAATTTTCCTGCCGTATCAGTGGTTGTGGTGGAATCCATATAAGTAACATATTGACGAAGCTTGCTGCTATAAAACGTGATGCTATATTTTACCGTTGCATCCGGCAATGCCGCTCCAGACAACATTTCTACAGAACCTGTAAATAATGCGGTGTCTTGAAGCGTATAAGTCTCCTTGTTCGTATCAAAGGTTACTTTGAACGTTGGTCTTTTGTATTCCTCGACCTGAAAGTAATGGGAACCTTGCTCTCTACCCTTATGTAGAGCTACGATTCTGAATGATCCTGCCAATGTTTTGTTTGGCAAAATAAAACTTCCATTTATCGAGCCATACGCATTGCTGGTCAGGGTCAAAGAGTCTATTTTCTGATAGTTGGCATCGTGGAGATAAATCTTTAGCTCCTCTTTTTCCATCACTTTGCCCAATAGAGCGTGGCTATTGTACAATATGCTTTTGAAGTAAACCCGTTGTCCCGGTCTGTAGATAGCACGATCTGTCAGAGTCTGTATAGAGATTTGATTGCTCTCGTCCAGTTGCGGCCTGTTGTAAATATAGCGCCCTATGGTTTTTAGCTTATTGAGATCGATCAATTGATTTTCCTGCGGGAGATAGAGCAGGTAATCATTAAATTCTCTTCTTTGCTTGGAAGTATATGAAAACTCGCCCTTTTTATCTGTGCGTAGCCCTTGAACCAAATCCAACGTATTGTTGCGGCTCAGCTCATATAGCTGTATTTTTTTATCCGTATAAGGTTTGCCGGACATTCTGTCTAGCAATAGGCCCTTAAATAAGGTGGTATTGTCATCGTCTTTATCCTGACTGGCCGAAATAAAAAGATCGGAAATGATAATTTGCTGATTTACGACTTCGAGATATAGACCATCATCTTTGAACTCTTTGTTGTTGGATACTAGAACCGTGTAATTGCCAAATGGCAGTGGGTTCAATTTGTAGAGCGTATTATGGTTCTGATAGTCTGCAAAGGATTTTAAGGGCAACAATTCCTCATATACAAGTTTAGCATCTAAGCTTGTCTGATGGGTCAGTGAATCATATTTAACATCGAAAGTTCGATACGATTTGAGCGTATTGCTGGTGTTGTAGACGCGGATGTACAGACTGTCTGCATTTGTGGTACTGATTCTAATTGGTGTATATTGATTGGCAGGAGCGAATGATTTGGCAGTAAGTTGTATATTAACCTGTTTGATTACCTTCAAAAGATTCTTTGCTTCGTCGATCCACGGCGACTTGGGATATTCTGTTAAAGCTTGGTTAACGTATTTTAAAGCTTCCTTTTTGTTGCCCCGGCTATTGTAGATTCCAGCTGTTTGTGCCAATAGATAAGCATTATAATCACTGTGTTTTTTTGCTATGATGTTCAGGTACTTGTTTGCTGTTTCAAGGGCAGGACCATAGGAATTATCCTGTTTTAGCGAAAGGACATAAGACGTTGCATTAGTATAGCCTTTACTTTGATTGATTGCAATAATCCTTTCTTTTAGCTTATTTATTTTGTCGCTGTTATCCCGTTGGTAAGTCGCGAGAAAATCGATGTATTGGTACGCTAGAAAATGATATAAGGTAGGGGATAGCGATACGTTTTGTGTAGTGACAAATAGGTCTCCCCATTTTTCTAAAGGGGCTTGGAGTAAAGCCTCTTTTGGTTCTAGAGAAAGGGTGAATAGGGAATCGACCTGTTTTATTTTTTGTTTGTTGTCGCTCGCGATAAAGTCATTGTCTGTGTCGCTCAGGTATCGGTTTATATTCGAAGCAAGAAATAGCGCATAAAAATTATTTAGGATTGCTCTTTCCACAGGAGACGCTTGCTTGATATGCTGCTGAAAATATTTCTCAATCTCGACAAACGAGCTGTCATCGGTACGGTTGACTTTCTTTGTCTGACCTTCGGCAACAAAAGCGCGAATCCATTCCGCTGAATTGTCATTGCGGCGAGCTTCGGCTTTAATGTCTGCTAGGAGAGGTAGAATCTGTTCATAATTCCTAATAGAAATAAGTCGCTCGACTTCTTTCCATTTTATGGACGAAGTAGAAGTTGTCTGTGCTACTCCCATAAAAGGCAGTAGGCAGATTAGTAATAACGAAAAGTAAGCTTTGATCAGTCGCTTCATATATAATGAGATTGTATTTACTAAAAAATAACTACGTTTTGTACAATGGATGCACCAACAGACGTAGTTCCATAAACAGAGTGTAAAATTATGCACTCAAGTTACGGCTTTTTGAAAAACAAGTGAAATAATTCCTACCTTAAGCATGGAATCACAGGCCTTGATTAGGTCTTAAAAATTGTATAGAATATGAGTTCAGAGATTGTTACGCATGCCGATAAAACCTTTCAACAGGTTGATTATTCAGAGAAGGAACTTCGTAATCGGGAGTTTGTCCGTTGCCATTTTGTAGGCTGTGATTTTTCTAAAAGTGACCTAAGAACCAATGATTTTGAAGATTGCACGTTTGAAACCTGTAACCTATCTATGGCCAATTTGCAAGGTGTGGGATTGCGCAATGTCATTTTCAAGGATTGTAAGATTATGGGGGTGGATTTCTCTTCGCTCAATAAGTTTATGTTCTCTTTTTCTTTTGAAAAATGCCAGCTTGACTATTCCATATTTTATGGGGCAAATCTAAAGAAGATGCGTTTTTTTAAATGTTCCTTGCGCGAGACGGATTTTAGTGAAGCGGACTTATCAGGGAGTGTTTTTGCTGAATGTGACTTGTTAGGGACTACTTTTGTAGAAACGAACATCGAGAAGGTTGATTTTAGAACATCCACAAACGTGATTCTCGATCTGGATATCAATAAGGTGAAAAAAGCAAAGTTTACAATTTATCAGTTAGAGCTTCTCTTGCTCAAGTATGATCTTGAGGTAGAGAATGATGCGGGATAGCTATTATAAATAAAATGCTGGAGACGCACCAACTTCTCCAGCACAAAACATAGATTTACGCATTGAATGCTAATTTGTTATTTTCGTATAATAATCCTCCTTTCCTTTAAAAGTATATATAGTTCAATTTAAAGCCTGCATTACAGAGAGTGTCCAATACATCTGGCTTAATGGTTGACTTGAAATGTATGGTTCTCTTTTTTTGATGGAGAAGTGCTACCAGCGAAGTAGACCAGAATTGCTAACAGTGCAAGGATAAATGCCAATACAGCTATGCGATTTAATCTAGTTTGTTTTGACTTGTTTTGTCGCGGGGATTCTCCAATTATAAGCTGATCGAGCTGCTGACCAAGTTTCAAAAGTTGCTCCTTGGGCACATCTGCTAGATCTGCTTGTTGGAACTGCTCTGTTATTCCTTGTTTTGATACGCATACTTGATCGCAGCTGTCAAAATAGGTGAGCAACTCTATAAATTCAAGCTCTTTGATCGTACCCGTTAAATACTGCTGAAAGAGTTCTTGAAATCTAAAATGAATACTGTTTAGTTTTCTCTTCATCTTTAACTCTTACGAGTGAGCCTTGGAAATTAGGGACTTAAATTTTATTTTTTTTTGTAAGGGTCTGATTCTTAGTTTATAAAAGTTGATTGACCGAGTGGCTGTAGGTATAGTGAAAGGAAGATAGTCAGTAAATCGGGGTTGTTTACGATTTCCCTTCGAAGAAAAATATAGGCTCTTTTTAAGTGGGTATTCACGGTATGCGGAGTGATGTGCAACATGTCGGCTACTTCTCTGTAGTTATAGCCTTCTAGCTTAACAAGAATAAATATTTTGCGTTGCTGCTCAGGTAATCGCTCTAAAAAGAGATGGAGCTGCGCAGCATGTTCCTTTTGTAAGATATATTCTTCGACTTGGTTGCTTGTATCTTTAAAGAGGGGCTTCAATTGCTGATAAATACGCCTGTTGGTACTAGCTCTCCGAAATAAATCGTAGGCTTTATTGGTCGCTATTGTATAAAGTAAGGATTTGAAAGGTTTTTGAGGATCTACTGAATAATGTTTTTCCCATACGGTCAAAAAGGTATCTTGGGCTACATCTTTCGCAAGATCTTCAGACTTTAATAAAAATAGGAGGTGTGACAGAATATGATCACGATATTGTCGATAGAACAGTTCAAAGGCCGAGCGGTCTCCATGTTGTAAACGTTCTAACCATTGTTTTTCTTTCAGCATTTTCGGTAGTTTTCAATTTGTATCGTTAAAGGTATTAACTATAATAGTTAAATTTCGTTAATTGAAAATTTATTACTGAGATCAAAGTAGTTGTTTCACGACTTCTAATAACGCTGGTATCCCAGGATTACGATTTTCTTGATTCCAAGCTAAGGCGAGTGTGGTACGTTGACGTATATGTTCGAGCTCAATAAAATCAACATCTGTACTGTAACCATTTTTTAATGAGGAAGGGACGATGGCTACTCCAAGTCCCTGAGATACTAGATTGAATATGCTCAGGGCATTGACTGTACGTAGGGTGACATGGGGAACAAAATCGTGGTCGCGAAATATACTCATAACCAGATCGTAGTATGAAATGCTGTAGGCTTTTGAAAACAGGATGAAGGGTTCATCTTTGAAGTCTGTCAGTTTAAGGTTAGGCTTTGATCTGAGCGCATGATTCTTAGGAATAACAAGGGCAAAATGTTCAGTCAGGATAGGTAACGATTTTATATGGGGAGGTGTACCATCGATACGTACAAACCCGAAATCCAATTCGTTCCGTCCTAGCATCTCAAGTTGCATCTCATTGCTGAGTTCATTGAGGGTGATGTCGATCAATGGTTGCTTCTGCTTTAACGAAGCTAATAGTTTGGGAAGTATCGTCTGTACAGCAGAGCCAATAAACCCCAGTTTGAGTGACGTTATTTTTCCTTCCGTGATTTTTTCAAGCTGTGTTTGGATATTGCTGAGCTGGCTGAATAAGAGTTCGACTTCCTGTAAAAGGTATTTGCCCGCTTCGGTCAATTGTACTGCCCGCTTACTTCGCTCGAACAAAGTGGTCTTATAAATGCTTTCCATTTGTTTGATCTGCCGGCTCAGTCCGGGTTGGGAGATAAAAAGCCGATCTGCAGCTTTACGAAAGTGAAGTTCTTCTGCCAGAACCTTGAAATAATGGAGGTGTCGAAGCTCTATTTGATAATTCATGGTTATTAATAGTTGACTTAAATGGTATTACCAGTTATCAAATATAGCTGTTAAATTTGAGATAAAACGAAAGACAAGATGAACACATTTAAATACGGAGTCGATTTTTTACAGAGCTCCATAGCTTTAGGTATAGCAAGAGGTACGGTGAATGGTATCTTAACAGAAGAAGTAATAAAGGATATCGAGAAGAGTGCAGGATATGTACAGGAAATTGTGGACTCAGGTAAGGTCGTGTATGGGATAAATACCGGCTTTGGTCCGCTATGTACGACTCTGATTGATGCCAATGATACCCGCAAACTGCAGGAGAATATCCTGATGAGCCATGCTGTAGGGGTAGGAGAGCCTATTGATAAGGAGCTGTCGAAGCTGATGATGATTTTGAAAGTGCATGCGTTGTCCAAAGGTTTCTCAGGTGTGCAATTGAGCACGGTGGAGCGTATTATCTGGCATATTCAGAACGATATCGTTCCTGTGGTTCCAAAACAAGGATCGGTGGGTGCTTCTGGTGATTTGGCGCCCTTGTCACATCTGTTCTTGCCTCTGATTGGCCTTGGGAAAGTGTTTTATAAAGATGAAATCCGCAATACGGCCGATGTGTTGAACGAGCTGCAGATAAAACCTGTGGCCTTGGGAGCAAAAGAGGGCTTAGCGTTAATCAATGGGACACAATTTATGGCCGCGCATGGCGTGAAGGCTGTTGTCGAGATGAACAGATTGATGAACAATGCGGATCTGATTGCAACACTAATGATCGAGGGATTGAATGGTTCCATTAAACCTTTCTTTAGCGAGTTACATCAGTTGAGACCCTACAAAGGGAATGTATTCGTAGCTTCGACTATATATAACCTCTTGTCGGGATCTGCAATTCTAGAGTCGCATAAAAATTGCTCTAGAGTACAGGATCCTTATTCGATGCGCTGTATACCACAGGTGCATGGTGCATCCCGCAATACGTGGTTACATTTTAAAGAGATTATTGAAACCGAGATTAATGCAGTAACAGACAATCCAATCATTATTAACAGTGAGTTGACTATTAGTGGAGGTTCATTCCATGGACAGCCTATCGCACTTCCGTTGGATTATGCGACACTTGCAGTTAGTGAATTGGGAAATATCTCCGACCGTAGAGTCTATCTTTCCCTAGAAGGAGAAACAAACGGGGTGCCTAAATTGTTGATGAAAGCAACGGGACTAAACTCTGGTTTTATGATTTTGCAGTACACTACTGCCGCTATTGCCAGTGAGAACAAAGGACTTTGTTTCCCAGCTTCGGCGGATAGTATACCTACCTCGATGGGGCAAGAAGACCACGTGAGTATGGGATCGATATCAGGTAGAAAGCTATTACAGGTCATTGATAACGTGGATAAGATATTAAGTGTGGAGCTGCTTTGCGCGGCACAGGCTAAAGATTTCCATAGCCCACTACAATCTACAGTTGTCGTTGAAGCATTACATCAATATATCCGCAAGCATATTCCTCATCTAGAAGAAGATCAGCCAATGCAGGATATTATGGATAAAGCGTTGGCCTTGGTAAAATCGGGTGAGCTGGTTGAGCTAGCTAAAGCTACGGGGGATAAAGCGTATTTTGGTGCAGGTGTTGAATATTTTGAAAATTATTAGTGATGAGTGAAATACTTATAGGGCCTTTTAGACAGCTGTTGACCATGCGTGATCTGCCCCTAAAAGGTGCTTTGAAAGACAGTCAGCTGGAAGTGATCGAGCAGGGAGGTCTATGGATCGAAAATGGAAAAGTCAAAGCAACAGGCAATTTTGAAGTACTCCGTAGTCAAGTGGGAGATACAGTAGAAGTGCAGTTGATTACGGAAGATAAGGTTTGTCTACCTTCATTTGTAGATTGCCATACACATATTGCCTTTGGTGGCAACCGGGCTAATGATTTTGCGATGCGTAATGCGGGTAGTTCTTATTTGGAGATTGCACAAGTGGGCGGTGGTATTTGGAGTACAGTCAAACATACGCGTGAGGCGACACAAGAGGAATTGAAGGAACTGACGAAGCGTAGGGCATCTTATCTTTTGGCACAAGGAATCACCACCGTAGAGGTTAAAAGTGGTTACGGTCTTAATAAGGAGGAGGAGCTGAAGACACTACGTGCAGTGAAGCAGGCCAATGCTGAGCTGGAAATAGATCTCGTACCAACCTGTCTGGCGGCGCATATGAAACCTAAGGATTTTGAAGGGACGGCAAAAGAATATCTTGCTCTTATGGCGGCCGACCTTTTTCCTGTATTGCAGGATGAGAAGCTGACAGATCGTATAGACGCTTTTATCGAACAGACTGCTTTTTCGGCAGAAGATATTCAAGATTATTTCAAAAAGGCAAAAGAAATGGGCTTTATGATTACGGTGCACGCCGATCAATTCAGTACCTCAGGATCTGCTGTCGCTGTTGCTTTTGATGCGGTATCGGCCGATCATCTGGAGGCTTCAACCGATGCAGAGATTGAATTACTTGCCGATTCGAATGTTGTAGCTGTGGCGTTGCCTGCTGCTTCATTGGGTATAGGTTGTGCGTTTACACCTGCCCGACGCTTATTGGATGCGGGCGCTTCGTTGGCGATAGCAACCGATTGGAACCCAGGATCGGCACCTATGGGACAGCTTATCGCATCAGCTAGTATTCTGGCGACTATGGAAAAACTTTCCAATGCGGAAGTGCTGGCAGCGGTTACGTTTAGAGCCGCGCAAGCCTTGAATCTCTCTGACAGAGGGCGATTGGTCGAAGGGCAGTTGGCAGACTTTGTCATCTACGATACCAACAATTATCAGAATATCACTTACCTACAAGGGGCATTGCAACCATCGGCTGTCTGGAAGAATGGGGTAGCGGTTCGATCTAATTTAAAATAATCATGCAGAAGTTTAAAGACGAAATAATACAAGGTATACCGAATCAATTGCCTGCAAAAGTGGCTTTAGATCCTTCGGTGAGCCATGCTCCGGTGCGTAAACCGATACTTACGAAAGACGAAGAACGATTGGCTATCGCAAATGCGTTACGTTATTTTCCTGCAGGGTGGCACGAAGAACTGGCCACAGATTTCCTCGAGGAGCTGCGTAGCTACGGACGGATCTATATGTACCGTTTTCGCCCGGCCTATGCGATGTATGCCCGGCCAATTGAAGAGTATCCAGCACAAAGCCGTCAGGCGGCAGCGATTATGCTGATGATACAGAATAATTTGGATCCTGCAGTGGCACAGCATCCGCATGAACTGATTACCTATGGGGGTAATGGTGCTGTATTCCAAAACTGGGCGCAATATCTATTGACTATGCAATATTTGGCAAAGATGACGGAAGAGCAGACATTGCATATGTATTCAGGGCATCCAATGGGCTTGTTTCCTTCATCAGTTTCGGCTCCAAGAGTTGTAGTGACCAACGGTATGATGATTCCTAATTATTCCAAACCGGACGATTGGGAGCGCTTCAATGCTTTGGGGGTTACGCAATATGGGCAGATGACAGCAGGTTCGTACATGTA
>JAITLW010000002.1 GCA_031277715.1 Sphingobacterium sp.
AGGCTTCATATCCGCCAGCTGGCGGACTGCAGTTCGATCCTGCTCCCCGTTACTAGACAAAAGCTTCAAGGAAACTTGGAGCTCCCCCAACCTCTATTTACTTCATGTTACTCGGAGCATAACCGTAAAAATTTTTGAAGGCTGTAGAAAATTGTACAATACCATTATACCCGCACAGGTAGGCGATTTCGGTTATACTATGCCTATCTTCATGCAGCAAATCTATGGCATGCCTCATCCGTAGAGAAATCACATAACTCTTTATTGTCATGCCGAAACAGGATTTGAAGCCTTTTTTGAGCTTGAACTCATTGAGATAGCTCATTCGGGCAAGCTCCGGAATTCCAGGGGCATCTCTAAAACCGATATCTAATATATTCTTGGCTTCCAGTAGCTTCTTATGGTCTCGGTCATTCAAGCCTGATGTATTATATAGAAGATGTTGCTTTTGGTTTATTTCGAGTTGCAATAAGAGGAGCTCTTGTATTTTATTCTCAATATAGAGGCGCTTTAACTCTCCTTTTCTAGTGCATGACCTTATTTCGTGAATGACCGCATGTATATATGGGTTGAACTGCAACATCGTCCGGGAGAGTGTAGCTGTCTTTTGTTCGAAGATATTATTTACAAACTCTTTATGCAGTATATAGTCTTTCGGAATGAGGTTAAAATAATACTCCTTAGACAGGATGATGATTAGAAACTGAACAGGGATGTTTGGAGGCATTTTAAAACGGCCGTGGTAGTTCTTAGAGAAGGTTATATTATGTGTGTTGGCTAGATCCCATGTAGAGTGCGTTAGCTTATCAATATCGGCTTCTATTTTAAAGTCAAACATAAACTCCATCATCACGCTTTCACCGTCTATCTTGAAGATATCCGTCATAGCCTGTTGCAGGGTCATTGTTACATCAATTAACAACATGCCCCCACAAGACATCTGTTTGTAGGTGATTTGGCCTATTCTGTCTTCTGCAATGTGAACTTCACTTTCATCCAGCAGGGTAGACCTGTTATAGGCATCGTCTATTTCCTTTTGGATATAATACCTGTCAACCTGTTTCAACTTTGCTGAAAGCCTCATTTTAATCCTTTTATATTAAATAATCATCCTGTTTTGTTAACCTCTTGCATTTAGATAAATCTAGCTTTGCAAATATATTTATAATGAGTCTTAATAAGAATAGCTTTAAAGCATATCATTGTAATGATTCTGTTAATTGTTTCAAATACTGGGCTAAGGAGTTGAAGACAACACTACTTATATTCGTTTTATTACTTTTTTCTATACTCTCCCTATTTGTAGGAGTGGCCGATATTTCTATATCGGATATTTTTCGATGGGATATGGACAAGATTTCTATCGTGTCTTTGAGTCGCATACCAAGGACGATATCACTGATATTAGCTGGCATTGGATTGAGTGTTTGTGGTCTTATTATGCAACAGATGACACAGAACAAATTTGTGTCACCCACTACAGCGGGGACATTAGAGGCCGCCAAGATGGGGTTGTTGGCAGGGATGTTTCTTATTCCAGCATCTAGTATGCTTGTAAAAGGGGCTTTTGCGTTCTGTTTTACATTTCTAGGCAGCTTACTCTTCTTATTTATTACGGAACGTATACGATTCCGCAACGTTATTTTTATTCCATTAGTAGGACTTATGTTTGGAGGTATTCTGAACTCTATCGCTACTTTTTTCGCTGTCAACCATAATTTAGTGCAAGATATGAACGCCTGGATGATGGGTGATTTTTCAGGTATTTTGCAGGGGCAGTACGAGCTTATTTACGTCAGTCTACCTGCGATAATAGTTACTTATCTATATGCCAATAAGTTTGCGGTCGTAGGGATGGGGCGGGATTTCTCCAAAAATCTTGGTCTGAATTACAAAGCTGTTATGAATATTGGGGTATTATGTGTCTCCTTAACGGTTAGTACTGTCATTATCACTGCCGGTTCTATTACTTTTCTGGGGTTGGTCGTTCCGAATATAGTCAGTATGGTATATGGCGATAATATTAAGAAGACACTTCCTTATGTTGCGCTATGGGGAGCTATTTTCCTGTTGATCTGTGACATTATCGGAAGGGTAATCATTTTCCCTTTCGAGGTTCCGATAGGTATGGTCGTTGGTTTTATTGGAGGTATACTATTTCTCCTTCTTTTATTGCGTAAGAAATGAAGGAGAACAAGAAGAGAGTTTTGCTATTACTATTATTGGCCCTCATTATTATAGGTTTATTCTTAGGCTATAATCTTGGGACTAGTTGGCGGTTTGCACTAGAATTAAGGTCCATCAAGTTGGTCGCGATGCTTGTCGTAGCTTGTTGTGTTGCTTATTCCTCTGTTGCTTTTCAGACCATCACTGCCAATCGTATTCTGACACCATCTATTATGGGATTTGAATCGGTCTATATGCTATTGCAGACCATAATCGTGTTTGTATACGGCGATATGACTTTCCGTGTTCTTAATAGTTTTGACAATTTCTTGCTGTCGGTTCTATTCATGATCGGATTTTCCTTTCTGCTTTATTTTCTGATTTACAGAAGAGGGCGCAACAATATGTACTTATTGCTATTGGTGGGACTGGTACTTGGGATTTTGTTCAATACGTTGAGCTCCTTTATGCAGTTATTGATTGATCCCAATGACTTTTTCATCATCCAAGGAAAGATGTTTGCCTCTTTCAATAAGATAAATGAAAGCTTGCTATGGTATGCTACAGGTATTTTGGTCATCGTTCTGCTCTTCGGTTTTCGAATGAATCGGTATCTCGATGTACTTGCTTTGGGACGTGATCAAGCAATTAGTCTTGGAGTGGATTACCCTAAGGTGGTGAAGACCTTCTTTATTATCATTGCTATTCTTGTATCGGTTTCTACAGCACTAATCGGTCCTATCGCCTTTCTAGGCTTATTGGTAACCAATGTAACTTACCAACTGATAAAGTCACAGCGCCACGGATTGGTTATTCCGGCCTGTTGCCTGGTAGCTATTGTTGCTATTGTCGGAGGACAGTTTATTATGGAACGGATACTTAATTTTTCTACACCGATCAGTACAATTATTAATCTGGTGGGAGGGATATACTTTTTGTATCTATTGTTAAAAGTCAAAAAAATATAGTGCTAATTCTGTTTAAATAATATACATATGAAAAAATCTGTTTTTTTATTCGCACTGGCGATAACAGTCGCTTTTACGGGGTGTAACAATGCCACCCAAAGTAAGACTGAAGGTGAAGGATCTAACGATAAAGTCACCATAACTCATGAATTGGGAACGGTAGATGTGCCGGTCAATCCCAAAAGAGTAGTTGTATTGGATTTTAGTCAATTGGAAAACTTAGACTTTATAGGAGTAAAGCCGGTAGGTATCCCCAAAACAGGAGTACCAAAGTATCTTTCAAAATATAAGGACGATGAGAGCATTGCTGACCTAGGTAATCTGGTTGAGGCTAATATCGAAAAACTGAATGAGCTGAATCCTGATTTAATCATTATCGGAGGAAGGCTGAAAGATTCCTATGAACAGATTTCTAAAATTGCCCCGACTATTATCCCTGTCTGGGATACAAAAGACCAGTTCGGTGCATTAGAGAAAAATACCACCAATCTGGGGAAGATCTTCGGTAAGGAAAAAGAGTTTGAAGCTTCCCTAGCTGCTATCAAGGAAAAGGCTGCATCAGTCAAAGAAAAAGCAGGGAAATCTGATGCAAAGGCGTTAGTCGTATTACATAACAAAGGACGTTTTAGTGCTTATGGCAGTGGTTCACGCTTTGGTCTTATCCACGATATTCTAGGTGTGCAGGAAGCAGCAAAAGGTTTAGATACCCATCTTCATGGTACGAAGACCTCTAATGAGTTTATTGCTGAGACCAATCCAGATATCTTATTTGTTGTTGATAGAAGCGCGGCTATTGGTGATACGCCACTGAATAAGGAAGAGATCGAAAATAAGCTGATCCAGCGCACAAATGCGTTTAAAAATGGAAAGATTGTTTACTTAGATTCTGAAACATGGTATTTAGCAGGTGGCGGAGTAATCTCAATCGATAAAATGATAGATGAGGTAAATCAGGCCTTATAATAAAATATTTATTGAAAAGCTCTAAGGAAACTTAGAGCTTTTATTGGTACTTTTAGGTTCATATAGCGAATCACTTTTGAATATGACAAAGCACCAATTAATTGAAACGTTCGTAAAAAACCATCAAACCGCAGTGGATTATATAGACCAATTGAACGAACAAGAATACCTCTACACCCGAGATGGGAAATGGACAGCTGGGCAACAGTTAAATCATATCGCATTGACGATAGTCCCGTTTACCAGAGCATTGGCATCGAAAGAATATCTAGCTCAGAAGTTCGGCCTATTAGAAAGGGAGAGTTGGGACTACCAAACAGTTTTGGATAATTATGCCCAAACCAGTCTAAAGGCTCCGGAGCAGTTCTTGCCTCCTGCGGAAGTTGGTTTGGCGGAAAAAGAAAATATTACGACGGCCATCCAAGGAGATCTCGAAAAGATAGAAGCGCTGTTGGGGCTTTACGAAGAAGATGAACTGGATCGCTTAGCTATGCCACATCCTCTATTAGGTAAAATGAGTGTCCGGGAAATTTTCTATTTAATGGGATACCACCCGATCCACCATCTCAAACAGATTAAAATTTTGTTAAACGATTCTAACGAGTAAGTACAGATTTTAAATTACTGCATGTTCTTCGAGTTGTGCCGGAATAGCTTAGACCTCTGCTTTTTGAAAAACAGTAGTTAGGGGATAAAAAGGTGGCTTACACTTCGAATGCTAACTCGAAGTGCAAAAGTACCCTCAACTCCTCTTAAGTCCGTTCACGTCCCCTCAAGTCCGATGTAGCTTCGGTTCTCCTTCGATATAGCACTGTACCTCCTTCGGGGTTCCTTTGGGGCAACTTCGCCTATCCTTCGGTATCCCTTTGCCTTCGCTTCGCCTCCAAGGCAAACGATAGGCAAACAACAACCAACACTATCCCGAACCAGTCCCGCGGCATTCTCGAAGAAGGGTAGAAGCACCATTAAAGACCACTCGCATAAATCGCTGTGTAAAATAAGGCCTTAATATAATACATTGGGTCTGTTGTATAATAAGTCTTCCAACGGTAGGTGAGATAGAAGATGGGCCAAAAACAGCTCTAAAATTTCACTCGCTCAGAATTTTTAGAGCTGTTTTTATAGTTTCGTTTGAAACCTTTTAAATAATTGACCATTATTGATTAATAGTCAGTATTAAAACGCTTTTTTTCTTGATATTATTATATAAAAGACGCCTGTTTTATCGGATTTTAATAAAAAACACAATTGTTACATTTGTAACTAATTGATTTTTAGTTTTTTATTTTCTCATTTTAGTTGTTGTGACAATTAGAAGACTTTTTGTTCTTTTTTTGATTTTAAAAAGTTCTACATTTGCCAGTGTTAAATATAAATTAAAAAAATATGAAAAAATTTTTACTTACATTAACTGCTGTTGCAGGTTTGACTGCTGCTTCTCAAGCACAAGAATTTGGTTTTGAAAAAGGTAACTTCATCGTAGAAGGAAACTTCAACTCTTCAAACACAAATAACAAAAATACAAAAGAGAAAAACTCTACGTTTAACTTCAATCCTAAAGCGGGTTACTTCGTAACTGATAAAATTGCAGTAGGAGTTGACTTCGGTTTTGGTCAAGAAAAAAATACTACTGTTAATGCTACTACTGATGTTAAAACTATCAAAACAGACAAAAACTTTGGTGTTGGTGCTTTCGGTCGTTACTACTTCTTAGAAGTTGGTTCACGTTTCAAAACTTACACTGAAGTAGGTGTTGGTTACGCTAATACTAAAGCTGGCGAAACTAAAGTAGGTGATGTTAAAACTGATGCAGTTAAAGTTAACGGTTTCGGCGCTAATGCTGGTATCGGTGCTAACTTCTTCTTAACAGAGAAAATTGCAGTTAACTTCGCTTTTGCTAACGTTATTTCTTACGGTTCTGCTAAAGCTGATTTAGACGGTGCTAAAGCATCTACAGCTTTCAACACAAACGTAAACGTTTTCAATAACTTCTTTGATAACGCTACATTTGGTTTGACTTTCAAATTCTAATTTGAATAGAAGTTCAAAAAATAGAAAGCCTCACATTTGTGAGGCTTTTTTGTTATCTATGGATTTGTAGACCACAATGAAGCTGATTTAAGCATCGCTCTACGTGGTAATTTTAGATTAGCTACAATCAGCTCGGCAAAGTCTTCCGGTTGTAGCACGGTGTCTGGGTTGCCGTCTGTGAGCTTCAGTTCTTTAGACATATCCGATGCAATAGTACTTGGCATTAGTGTACACACACGGATGTTGTTTTTACGTACTTCACGCATCAGCGAGTCTGAGAAACCAATAACACCAAATTTGGAAGCACTATAGGCAGAAGTAGTCGCTGCACCATTCAGACCTGCTGTAGAAGATACATTGATGATATCTCCCTCATTCTTTTCTATAAGCTGTGGTAGTACCGCTTTGGTGACATAATAGGTGCCCAATAGATTCGTTTCGATAATGTCTTTCCAGGTCTTTGGATCCATATCCAATACCGATCCAAAAGCGGCTACGCCGGCATTGTTGACTAGAATGTCGAATGTTCCAAAGTCTGCATTTAATTTGGCTATAGCCGTTGTCACAGCATCAAAATCAGCCACGTCAAAGACCGCATAAGTCGCCTGTACTCCAAGAGCTGTTAGCTCTGAGATGGTCTCTTTCAATAGTTGTTCATTCCTGCCTGTAATCGCTACGTTGATGCCTTCTTTGGCAAACGCTAGGGCAGTTGCCTTACCTAAGCCTCTACCGCCACCGGTGATGAGTGCATTCTTTCCTTTTAAATTCTCCATATACAAAATTAGGCAATAGTTTGTACCCTTGCACCCATTCCGTATAGAGTTTACGTTTATTTAACACGATGGTTTCGCTTGCATCCATAAAAAAAGCCTTCTTGTTAGAGAAGGCTTTTCTTTTTCAGTAACTGAAATCTATCACACTTTGATTTCAACTTCAACACCTGAAGGTAATTCTAATTTCATCAACGCATCAACTGTTTTTGAGTTAGATGAGTAGATGTCTAACAATCTCTTGTAAGAACACAATTGGAATTGCTCACGTGCTTTTTTGTTAACGTGTGGTGAACGTAATACCGTATAGATTTTTTTCTCAGTAGGCAATGGAATAGGACCACTAACAACTGCACCT
>JAITLW010000049.1 GCA_031277715.1 Sphingobacterium sp.
GGATGATATCGAAGATATCAATATTCTAAAGGATGCAGCCGCTACAGCACAGTACGGAGCTAGAGCGATGAATGGTGTAGTCGTGATTCGTACTAAAAAGGGGAGAGTTGGAAAGGTGCAAGTTAATTATACGGGCAATTTCTCCTTAAACCCTAAACCTAAGTATTCTTCATATAATATTATGAATTCTGTCGACCAAATGTCGGTGAATGCACAATTGTATGACTACGGGTGGTATAACCACTCTTCCGCTTCTCGCGCAGAAAATGGTGGAGTATTTAGAAAGATGTATGACAAGATCTATGAGTATGACCAAAGTAAAGGGCAGTTCGGCCTTGAAAATACCCCTGAGGCGAGAGAAACTTTTTTGAAGAGATACGCATTATCAAATACAGATTGGTTTGATATTTTGTTTAACAATTCATTTCAGCAAGAGCATTCGTTGAATTTTAATGGAGGCTCGGAGAGTATCCAAACGTATTTTTCTACCAGTTACCTTAAGGATAATGGCTGGGCAAAAGGTAATAATGTTGAACGTTGGACCGCAAATCTAAACAATACTTTTAAACTGTCAGATAAAATATCGGTTAATATGATTACGACTGGTGCAATCCGTAATCAAATGGCACCAGGTACAGTAACGAGAACGAGTAACCCTGTTGAAGGAAAGTACTCAAGAGATTTTGATATTAATCCATTCTCTTATGCGTTGAATACAAGCCGTACGATGACCGCTTATGATGACAATGGCGATCTAGAGTTTTTTACCCGAAATTTTGCTCCATTTAATGTCCTTCATGAATTGGATAATAATAAGATGCGGTTAAGTATGCTGGATTTAAAACTTCAAGGAGGACTGTCGTATAAAATTATAGATGGATTGACATTCAATACTTTGGGGTCGATGCGGTATGCCAAAACAGGGCAAGAGCATATGGTAACCGGTTCTTCTAATATGGCTGAAGCATATCGGGCAGGATTGGAAGATTCAGATACCCGAGGTAGAAATAGATTTTTGTATAGAAATCCCGCCGATCCTGCCGCTGAGCCGGTAACGGTATTACCTTATGGGGGATTTTATAATACAAATGATGACTTTATGAAGGCCTATACCTTTAGAAATTCATTGGAGTATAATTTTGAAGCTGGAACAGATCATATATTTAATGCCTTTTTAGCACAGGAAATCCGAATCAATAGACGTCAAAATAAAACGAACATTGGATATGGTTACCAATATGATAAGGGAGGAGTTCCATTTATTGATCCTTTGGCGATTGAAATGAGCGTGGCCAATAATATTCCTTATTACACTATGCGCAATCTTCATGATAGAGCCTCAAACTACCTAGCAAGATTTGCCTACGCTTATAAAGAGAGATATTCGGTGAATGGTACTTTTAGATACGACGGATCTAATCAGCTTGGAAATACAGCTACCGCCCGTTGGCTGCCTACTTGGAACCTATCAGGAGCTTGGCGTTTGAGTAATGAAAACTTTTACCAAGAGTCGGGTATTGCATCAGTTATGAATAAGGTGTCAATTCGAGGAACCTATGGCTTGGTGGCAAATATCAATGGAGCGACAAGTGCGGGGCTGGTATTGAAAAGTGGTTCGTCATTAAGGCCATATAAAAACGAGAATGAAACCTTATTGCGGATTCTTCATCTTGCTAATGACGAGCTGACGTGGGAGAAATCATATGAAGCCAATATCGGTTTAGATCTTGGATTTTGGCAGGACAGGTTTGCCATTGCATTTGACCTCTACAACAGAAATAGTTTCGATTTGATTTACGAGATGAGAACTCCTGCTATCGGCGGTGAATATCGTAAAATGGTTAACTATGCAGATATGAATAATAAAGGAGTTGAACTAAGCCTTGCTTATAATGGAAATATTGGGAATGTGAAGTGGAATAGTAATTTTAATTTTGGCTACAGCAAAAATAAGGTTACAAAGTTAAATGCGAATCCCAATATTTTCGACTTGGTAGGAACTAATGGTGGGCCTACGTTAGATAAAGCATACAGAGGTTTATATTCTATCCAATTTGCAGAATTGAACTCAGAGAAAGGTTATCCAACATTTATCGGTTCAGATGGAATCACTAATTATGTGGATCCACAGGGATATGATTACGGAATTCTAAAGTATGAAGGTCCGACCGAACCACTATTTTCAGGTGGGTTTAGTAATACACTTACTTACAAAAACTTCTCTGTATTCGCTTTATTCACCTTTGCTACTGGAAACAAAATTCGTTTGAATCCGTATTTTAATTCTTCTTATGCGGACACAGATGCTTTACCACAAGAATTCAAACTAAGATGGGTATTGGACGGTGATAATCAAGTACCAGCGTTAGCGGATAAATATACCAATATCGAACTGGCTGGAAAATATCCTTACAACTCCTATAACTATTCGACCGAGCGTGTCGCAAAAGGAGATTTATTGAAGCTTAAGACAGTTCGGGTATCTTATAATCTACCAGATGCCTGGTTAAGTAAGTATAAAATCAGAAATTCTTCTCTAAGTTTAGTAGCCAATAACTTTTGGTTGATTTACGCGGATAAAAAGCTGAACGGACAAGATCCGGAGTTCTTTAGTACCGGAGGTGTCGCGCTACCTGTGAACCGTATGTATACATTGTCGTTTAAATTTGGATTTTAATAGAGGGTAATCATGAGAAAGATATTTTATATTTTATTTGTGGGAATGGGACTTGTATCCCTCTCAGGCTGTAATAAATTTTTAGACCATCAACCGGATGATAGGACTGACTTAGATAATCCGGTTAAGATTAAAGAGCTGGTAGCATCCGCCTATCCTCAGGTTTTCTATGCTGCATTTGCAGAATCTCTGTCCGATAATGCGGGCGATAAGGGAACTACGGAGCGCGTAGATCAAAACTCTTTCCCCTGGAAGTTTGAAGATCAGGTGAAGTCAGACTATGATATGCCCAATACCTATTGGAATGCCTGTTATAAAGCCATTTCTTCGGCAAATCACGCTTTAGATGCTATTGAAAAATTAGGAACTCCTGCTGCTACACGGGCTTCTAAAGGAGAGGCTTTAGTAGCTAGGGCTTATGCACATTTTATGTTGGTCAATTTTTTTGCAAAACCATATAATGAAGCTACGTCTGGCACTGATATGGGGATTCCCTATCAAATGAAACCAGAAAAAACGGCTGTAGGCGAATATGAGCGCGGGACGGTAAAAAGCGTGTATGAGCAGATTGAGAAAGACTTGGTCGAAGGTATATCGTTAATTGACAACAGCAATTATGCCGCACCATCTTATCATTTTACCAAGAATGCAGCATATGCTTTTGCTACTAGACTCTATCTGTTTAAGAAAGATTATGCAAAAGTAATATCCTATGCTGATTTAGTCGCAAAAACTGGAACGATAGCAAATATACTACGACCTTGGAATTCTGAATACATTAACTACAGTTACTATGTCCTTCAAAATGCATATGGTAGTGCAGCAACACCTGCCAATCTACTGCTTGTGGAGGCAAACTCTACTTATGGCAAAGATTATCCGGGATATAACTATGGCTTAAATTCTTCCTTATTGGCAGAAGTTTACGGCAGTGGTTCAAATCCTCTGGGTAGAGAACTGGCTTTTCGAAGTAAAGTGTTTGGCGGTACGGAGACTGTTTATAATATTCCCAAATTTAAAACCAATGATATTAAGGAATCTATATCTGACAATTTCGGAGAGCCTTATGTGGTCTACACACTATTCGCTATAGAAGAGGTCTTGTTCAATCGTGCAGAAGCCTACGCTAATCTTGGTAGAAATGACGAAGCTATTAATGAACTGAATACATTTCTCTCGAAAAGGCTTGCTAATTATAGTGCAAATAATGCAGCACATAATTTAACGCTGACAAAAATAAAAAACTTTTATCCGGATAAAGGTGAGAAAGAAGCGATAGTAGAAGCCGTTCTTAATTTCAAAAGACAAGAGTTTTTGTTTGAGGGGCTACGTTGGTTGGATATTATTAGACTAGGAAGAACAGTGATACACAGATCGGTGGGCGGATCGTCCGACAATATAAATTTGACTATCGATGCAAATGACAAAAGACGTGTTTTACAACTTCCGGTTGAAGCTGTTCAGTTTGGTCTAGAAGCGAATCCGAGATAATTTAATGTGTTAGGTAAAATTAAATTTATTGCAATGAAAAATATTCTGAGAAAATTGAGTACGGCTCTTATTGTACTCCTTTCATTGTCTTCTTGTAAAAAAGAAGAAACTCTGGACGCATCCGCTCTGCGACTAGGTGGAGATAAATGGGAGAAAAACGAAGTGGACAATTGGGTTTATAATAATCTCACTAAGCCCTACAATATCGAGGTGAAATACAAGTGGGATAGAACAGAGCTTACGATGAATAAAACCCTAGTTCCGCCTAAAGAAGAGCTCGTCATACCTGTTATGGAGGCGATGAAAAAGGTTTGGATTGATCCTTATGAGTTTATCAAAGGACCTCATTTTATAAAAGAAATGGGTCAGAAGCAATTTGTTATGGTAGGTAGTGTAGAGTATAATTCTAACGGTACAGTCGTACTAGGGCAAGCCGAAGGGGGAAGGAAAATAACACTGTTCGAAATTAATAACTATGACAAAGCCAACAAACCATTGATCCGGCGGATGCTGAAGACTATGCATCACGAGTTTGCACATATCCTTCACCAGAAGAAAATGTTCACCCCGCTGTATGGCCAAGTCACTCCCGGTGGCTATGATGCCACTTGGTTTAATTATACTGATGAAGAGGTGTTAAAGATGGGTTTTATATCTTCCTATGCTCGAAATACGATCGAGGATGACTTTGTAGAGATGATAGCAATTATGTTAGTTTCTGGTAAAACAGATTTTAATGCTATGATTAACAGAGCAGGAACTGGTAAAGCCGCCTTGCAACAAAAGGAACAGTACGTGAGACAGTATATGTTAGAGACTTGGGGAATCGATATGGACGAGTTACAGGCTAAGACACAGGAAGCTATCAATGCACTTTAATACAAAAGAAATGAGAAAAATTAAATATTTATTAATCGTATTATTTGCTGCGCCGCTATGGCATGCCTGTAATAAGTTTGAAGATATGCCAGAAACATCCGTAAATGAGCGAATCAATGAGCGGATGGAAGAGTATCAAACCTATCTTAGCGCAGCTCCGTTTGGTTGGAAAGCTTATTTGTTGACAAAGAGTGGTTTGCAGAAAAACTTTACATTCAAATTTGATGATAAAAACCGAGTGATCTCTACGCTTGAAGATGATGCGTCAAAGAGAGAAGAGAGTTCTTATCGCTTAAAGTATCTTCAGCGGCCATCTTTACTCTTTGATACCTATTCTATTCTGCACAAGTTGGCTGATCCAAATCCTAATGTATATGGTGGAGAATGGAGTAAAGGTATGGAATCTGATTTTGAGTTTGCTTTTATGAGTGCTTCAGCAAATCGTATTGAGCTGAAAGGTCTTTTTAACGAAAGTAAACTTATTCTGATCAAAGCAACTTCCGAAGAGGATTCTAAGAATACTTTTGTGGATAATGCTAAGATGATTAACGAAATCATGAAATTGCGTACATATTTTAAACGTACAACAATTGATGATAAAGAATATGAAGTGGATTTCAATCCTGGAGATAGAAAATTTGCTTTGATATATTATGTAGACGGCTTTGCAAAGCGTATAGAGAGTAGCTTTTATGTTGTGGGGAACGAAGTAAATTTTTATACGCCATTGGTATTGGGGACAGATACCATCAAAGTCTTGAATGATGTGTCTTTTAATACAGCAGGGTATGTGGATGTGAAGTTGGGAGCAGTAAATTTAAAAATAACTGAAGCTATTGAACCTTTGTATTACGATAAAACAGCCGTCACCAGATTTTGGGCTTCAGGTCGTCAGCTTTCATTTACACCTTGGGTTTCGGACAGTAAAAAAGATTATTTGAATGATGCTAGTATTACAGCAGGTACGGGATTAAATCAACGGGTCGCTATTCTTGGCTATAACCCAGCATATGATTTAATGGGATATGCCGCTGATTATTCTTTGTACTTTGGTACTGCTATTGCTAAAACTATAGATGTGAATACGGGACTTATTAAGTATTCATTTTTAGGGACAGTTGGGAGTATCCCCGCCGCTTATCGAACGATTATTATTCAAACAGCCCAAAATTTTGCAGATCCTAAAGGATTGTATGTGATTGAGAAAGGTGCCAGTAAGTATGATTTGGTAACGGCTTCTGATGCTAGGAAATGGATTAGCTTTGGTCCTTTATAATAGAAATAGTTAAATATAGGAGAGATTGTATTCTCTCCTGTATTTGACTAACCAATCTACTTGCCTTCTGGTGGAAGCCTCCTTGTATCATATGTGAACAACCCACCACACCTGTATTTCCTCCGGTATGGGGCGGTGCAGTCGGTGGTAATTCTGGCGGAACCGAAAGCGGAGGAAATAGTGGACCAGGAGGCAATGGGAGCACTAACCCTCCTTTAAGCTGTGTTTCCGATCCGGGATACGTAGTTCCTAACTATCCACCACCGCCTAATAAATCTTGGTTAAAACCTTGTAATGGGCCGGAGACAGTACCAATTCCTCAAATTCCTGTTTTTGTTGATAATATTAATTTACATACACTGCAGCAGATTAAAGCTCTATTCGAACCAGAGGGATTATACCTCACTGCCAATGAACAGGCGTATTTATTGGATAATGGGCTTGCATTATCCAGCCTCTACTGGTCACTTACAGAGTCTCCTGAAAATCCATTGGATATGCACGTTGCATATTGGGGGGTTCAAGAAATGACGTCAGGCAATATCACTTGGGAGCAGTTTGAGAATTGGTTTTTTTTTTTTTATCCGTTTCATATGGAATATACCTTGTGGGCTATTAACCATTTAGCAAATAGTCCAGAAAGTAGGCCTGAAAATTACTTTAATGTAAAACATATTGATTATGATGTTGGAGGCGAGACGAATATTGATTTTAAAGAAGGCGGATATGATGAAAGTGTCATCCCCAATATTGACATGTCTCAACAGAAAAAGTGGGAAACTATTACAGCAGTTATACCTTCCAACAAATTTGTAAAATATAATGGTGATCCTTCTGCTTGTCTAAAACTAGCTAAATCGATGATTGAACAAATGGGTTATACTATATCTAGTTATTTGGCTAAGGATTCATATGGCGAAAAGCAGACAATTAACTTATATGATGGCAAAGTTAACAATGGAGAGGTAGTGCGAGGGATAAATTACTTACATCACGCTCTTGCAAGAGGTATTCCTGTTGTCGTTGGAGTAGATTATGTTGAAGGATATACTGGAAATATTGACAATACAACAGATCATTTCATCGTTGTTGTAGGAATGGGTAATGATCTTGAAGGAAATTACTTTCAATATTACGATCCTGCCACAACAGTAACTACACAGGGAACAAGTACACAAAATAGATTATATTTTAATTCAGTGACCAACAAAATACAAGGACAAGGAGTTTTGTCTAGAGATGGGAATAAAGTAACATATACATTAACAATGGTGAGAAAAAATAAAAAGAAATAGTATATGAAATCAAGCACAAAGTTAATCTTCTATAGTTTAGCGATATTAATCATAACGAGCTGTTCATTAATAAAATCTCATCTCATACAGGAAGGAGGTCCCCATGATGTCTATATAGATAAGAAAAATGAACCTTATCTATATATAGACTCTAAGCCGCAATCAAAGTATAGATTTATCAATAAATTAGGTATAGAAAAAGAGATTAAAGATATTTCGAAACAATGGATAAAAATCGAACAATTAAAAAGAGAATTTTATTTTCATCTATCATTTGGTAATGGTGGAATGTACAAATTTGTCATAGGTGATAATAAGTTTTATGAAATATTTCCACTTGAAAGCGCCCCTGGTACTCCAATTCTTAAATACACGCAGAAATCAGATACTGTTTTTAGTTATACTATTAAAAATCAGCTACAGGAAACAGACAAAGAGAGAATTATTAATTTCTATATAATTGACAAACAACAGCAAATTGCAATAGTTGAGGACTTGGATGGTTTTGTTCCATATAGATTTATGATTGCTGCACAAAAGAAATATAATCTGCCTGTGCTTATAAATTATTGTCGTGAAAGGAGATTAGTTGAATTTATGGACTTTGATAAAGTAGATTTTAAAAAAATATTAAAAGACAGAGGATTTATTTAATAAAGTTTTCTCTCTAAGAGCGTTGTATTTTAGTATTCGGGGCATGTGGATTTAATATTAGATGGTAAATGTATTGGAGGTGCGTAGGTAAAGTTCCCTGTTTCAGGTCAAGAAAAATATAATATTCCAGTACTGATTAATTATTATAAGGAGCGGAGATTAGTAGATTTTATGGACTTTAATAACGTTGATTACGAAAAACTGTTGAAAGAAGCAGAGTTAATTATACAGTTAAAAATACAACATTATGGGAATTACATTAAGAATTATTTTTCTCTTATTATTTGCGAGTGTATTGCTAATTAATTGTAAAAGCAAGAAAAGAGAGGTGGACCCAGACTCTTCAGAATACTCTTATTTGTATTCTCATCATCGTGATATGGAAAAGATGTTGACTAAAGAAGTGTGGATTGCCGATTTTAAAAAGGAAGTTTATTATCGGTTGTTAAAATTGGGGTACAAAAATGATCCTAAACTTTTGAGTGTTCTATTCGACGACGTGGATATTTCACATTACGATCCTTATTACGGTATTGTATACTTACCAAGTTTGATAAATGTAGATAAGTATCTAAAACAAGAGTATGAAGATATTATTCAAGATTCAATCGTTACAAGTAAAGGTTTTACTCCTCAGCCGGGTAAAAGGGTGTTGAATAAAACATTGGACTTTTATACCAGTAAGCTGTTGGACAGTCTAGCGAAAGAAGAGTATAAAAAATGGAGAAAGCTTCCACAAAGTAAACGAGATTCTATTTATGGATTGATTGCAGGGTAGGTCATTGCAATGTTCATTAGTGATAGTTGTCGACATTCCTAAATATTTGTTTTATATCGTATAAAATTTGAGAGAGTTTATCGCACCAAAAACCGAACTGCCGCAGACCAATCGCTTACTCCATTTTTATTGCGAGCCCTAACCCTAAAGTAAATGTAGCATCCCGCTGTAAATCCACCTTGGTACGTGCGAAAAGAACGTGTGGTAAATAGGGATTCTCCCCATACCAATTCTTTATTACTCAAATCTTCCACGGCAAAGCTATATTCGTACTGCATATCTCGACCTACTGGGGTAAACCGGAATGCAATTTCGCCGCTACGTTTGCCATCTTCTAGTATAATCCCTGTTGGGGTATCTGGAATTACGCCGGTCCGTTTGCCAGTCAGCACCGGAAATCCGGAGCTGTGTAGCAGAGACAACTTTCCATCCGCTACGGTGTTAACATAATAAACCAATTGCTGAAAGAGACCTGCCAGCACTCGCTTCCGTTCACGTTTTAAAGCTTGTGTCTCCCGACTTCGACTACCTGCAGGTACCACCGCTTGGTAGTAGGCTTTGTAAGCTTCTTCTAATTGTGCCACAGTAGGGCTTGGGGCTGTAAAAATCTCTGATGTCTTCATGCATTCAATAATTCGGGCTCCCATGACAATAAACTTCTCATCTGACAGCCGAAAGAAATTAGCTTTTGCACGGATATACTTCATAACTGTAAGAAAAGAGTAAAAGTAGTTTATAAATATGGTTCACTAATAGCCAGACTCAATATACTAAATCTTACACTTATACACAATTACGAGCTTGCTGTACAAATTAAGGTGAGTGCTCCATTGCATGTTTGAGTATAAGTACTACTTCTCTATTTTCGGTAAAAGGTATACTTGTACAGAGTATAAGTTGTTCTTAAAGTGTTACAAGTTGACAATAGTCGTGCACAACTATAAGACAAACTCTTATTGGTTTGCGCTCTCGCTACGTAACATGCGTTTAGAGAAAACAGATGTTATTTTATGCGATAATTGACGTAATCCATAGTTAATTAAGATGGGCATGGACTGTATCCTATTTCTGTTAGTCTTGTACGAGTAGAGTATAAGGTTAGTACTGTTTGTGATAAAAGTGGGGAAGTTTGTGATAAAAGAATGACTTTGTTTTACGTAACTACGTAGCGAAGAGATAAAGTTGTTTATGGAGATTATAAACCAATGCAAAACCGTCTCAAATTCAGAGCAAAATCGAGTTTACTGTTATCGGTTTCCCGCGTTTTTTGTTTTGGTTACCTATTATTTGTACAAGAGTGTATCAATGTTACGTAGCGAGGATATGCTGTTTTATTTTTTTAGGAATAGGAATTGAATTCTATTTTAGGGGAAATTCGCTCGTAAGATCGTTTTCGGTGATTCCGTATTATCTTGAGCCGAGCGATTATCAGAAATTATTGGTGAGGTTAGCAATAAAATTGATCTAGATTTTAAAACCGTAAATCCTCACGTAGAATGGGGGGAATTAGTAAAAAATGCCAGACTTATCAGGATACACAAACTTTTTTGTTTATTTATTGTAAGTTTTATAACTTTATAGTATGTAATTTATTTTTAACATTATGATAGCCAATAAGTTCACTTTATCTGGAATGTCGGTGACGTCAATTTTCATCTTGTTTACATTTCTGTACAGTTTTTTTTATGATCGACTGCCACAATTGGTGAAAGTCATTGGTGGTGCAATTTGGGAAATAGGGATGATACCATCTTTACTATTTATTGTTTTCACAGCAATCTTTAGTGTCGTGCAGATTATCAAAGGAAAATTTACATGGTCTCTAGGTATTTCAATAGGTCTTTTGGTGTTGATTCTTTTGTATTTTCTTTTAGCGGATTATTTATTGTAAGATACCTAATTGCGGTGACCGCTATTGCTATAATAGCCTTAGATGATACCGTATATTTGCTTTACAATTGCTGTTTAAAAGATGGGGAATAGGGAAATTTACTCTACAATATTAATATAAAAAGTTTTCAATTTTTTGAATTGAAAACTTTCCGGTTTGTTCTATTTTAATACTATAACCGTAATATTTTAAGAGCAGGCTTAGCCTGCTCTTAAAATATTACTTATTGGCCAATATACTAACCTCTTGGGCTACACGTCCTGCTATATTTTTGTATGCCTCGGATATGGCCTCGTCTCCATCCAGTACTACAGGGAAGCCATTGTCTCCGGCATCACTGATCGCTTTGATCAATGGGATTTCGCCGAGGAAAGGAACCTTGTTGTCATCAGCAAGCCTTTTACCTCCGTCTTTTCCAAAAATATAATATTTGTTTTCCGGTAGTTCGGCAGGTGTAAAGTAGGCCATGTTTTCTACGATTCCGATGATAGGGACGTTGATACCCTCCATCTTATACATCGCTATCCCTTTAATGGCATCAGCCAGTGCTACTTGTTGCGGTGTTGTCACAATTACAGCCCCCGAAATAGGGTAGGTTTGTGATACCGTGATATGAATGTCTCCTGTGCCCGGAGGCATGTCTACGATCAGATAGTCCAGTTCACCCCAATCAGCATCGTTAAAGAGCTGTTTGATAGCCGCTGTCGCCATAGGGCCACGCCAGGGAATAGGCTGGTTTGGATCAGTAAAGAAACCAATGGAAAGAAGTTTCAGCCCAAATTTCTCGATAGGTTCGATTTTCGTCTTACCATCCGGCATCTGCGTAGCCATTGGTTTAGCGCCTTCTAGACCAAACATAATCGGTAGCGATGGGCCATAGATATCTGCGTCAAGCAGGCCGGTTTTTGCACCTGATTCAGCTAGTGCCAGCGCAAGGTTACTTGCTACAGTAGATTTGCCCACACCACCTTTTCCGGATGAAACAAGTATAATATTCTTGATGCCTTTAAGCTGGGAGGTGTCTACACTGGTGACATTGGAAGTCATGTTGATGTCGACCTCGATATCCTTGTCCACAAATAGGGCAATCGCATTACGACAGGCGTGTTCGATATGCCCTTTCATCGGACATGCAGGTGTGGTGAGTACCACATCAAATTTTAATTTGTTCGGATATATCTCAATATTTTGAATCATATGGAGTGTGACCAGATCTTTTTTCAAATCCGGATCCTCTACATGGCTCAATGCGTGTAATATCTGCTCTTTTGTAATCATAACTTCGTAATTCTACTACAAAGCTACACATTGCTACAGACAAACGTGTCATGCTTGCCTCAAATCCATAATCTTTTCGAAGACCTTGTCCATGAATAGTACCGTATCAAGGTTACGGTCAAATTTACGTTGCTCAAACACCAAGTCGTAGCCTTTGTCAAACTTCATGGCTACCAATTCGAATTTCTGTAATTCTAACCAGGAAGGCGTATTGTCTTTGTCGGGCACACTACAGGTTATCGTTTTCAGATCTCCTTCATTCGATACTTTGTAATTCACACTAACGGGCCTCGAATTTGCCTTCGGGTAATGTATTAAAATGTTATTGCTCATATGCTTAGTGATTTTTATGTGACTGTGAATAAAAGGAGCTGGATTGTGCATAACTATGCATGATGTAGACTCCTTGTTTGATAGAAATATGTTCAGATCGTTCGCGATGTTTGCGTCTGAATTTTGTAATATAGTGAAAATAAGTCATATAAGCAAATTTGGCTCCTGTGGAGGTCCCTAGCTTGATCATAGGTAACAGGAAGATGGAGTTTATCGGAAGCGCGCTGAAATGGAGTAAATTGTACCAACTCATCATCGAAAGATCAAAATTGAGGGGAGTTTGATGTTAGACTAGGTGCTTTATACAGAAAAAGGTTTCCACCTTTATGATAGAAACCTTTTTCTGTATAGATAAACAACAGTTTTTTAAAAAGATCTGTAGCTACCCTGTAAATATTGATTTGCTTTTTCCTCTTTAAATTTAGCCTTCTTAGCATCCCAATGTAGGGTTTCTCCAGGGAAGCGTCCGGCGATTGTGCCTAAAAGAATGGTTTCTGTCAGTCGCGAAGCGTAATCAAAAGGAGCTGAGCATTCTGCTTTACCCAAACAAGCATCTACAAACTGATGGTAGTGCTTAGCACCTTCTTTGTCATAGTCACGAACGGGTTTACCTAGATTATGCTTGGCGGATACCTTTTCTATTTCATCGGAGATATCGACATACTGTCCGTTGACAATCTTTCTCGGCAACTGCATAAAGTGTGGCAGCAACAAACGTCCTTTGGTACCGACAAACATAGCGCCCTGCTCAGGCAGTTGGCCATCACCCGCTATTCCTGGGTCTAAGGATAATACAGCCGGATCGTCCTGTTTCTTTGCTTCTGTTTTAACAGCTTGCATATTGGGTAGCGTTAGGTCTTCATTTATTGCCGGTGCGCCGGGGCCATCATACCAGATCCATTTTAACGAAGAGGTGGTGTAGGCGGTGCCCGGAAATTCATAGGTGACCTTATTGTGCTCCGGAAAACCAAACCCATTCGTAGGTCGGCACTCGTTGATGATTGTACGCGGTACATCGAGCTGTAACGCATTGTAAGGCGTGTCAAAAATATGTACCCCCATATCGCCCAATGTGCCACAGCCGTAATCCATCAATTGTCTCCAGCGACCAGGATGATATATGTCTTTTTTGTACGGTCTTTTGGGTGAGGTACCTGCCCATAGGTTCCAGTCTAAGGTTTCTGGTATCGGATCCTCTCCCTGCGGAGGTGGGCCATCGTAGCCGTGGTTTTTTGGAGACCAGGCGTGTACGGTGTGTACTTTTCCAATTATACCGGACTGAATCAAGTAGGTTGCTAATTTGTAGTCATAAAAAGAGTGTACCTGAATACCCATCTGGGTCACGAGTTTCTTTTCAGCAGCCACTCTTTTCATCTCACGTGATTCGGATACATAGTGCGTTAGTGGCTTCTGGCAATACACCGGTTTATTCATCTGCATGGCCAATAGAGAAGCTGGAGCGTGGGTGTGATCGGGCGTAGATACGATGACGGCATCAATCTGGTCACCGAGTTCTGCCAGCATCTTTCGGTAATCTGAAAAGATACGGGCTTTTGGGTGTAGCTTGTGTGCTTCATTCAGGTTTATGGCATCGACATCGCATAATGCGAAAATATCTACATTCGCATGAGATGCGATGGCATCCAAGTCTGCTCTGCCCATGCCACCCACACCGATATGTGCAGTCCGCAAGCGGCGATCTGTAGGGAAAGCTTTTAGAATAGAGGGCGAAAGGAGAAGTCCTAACGCGCCTATAGCACTGCTTTTTAAAAATTCCCGTTTGTTCATAATCTCGTAGTGTTTATGTTTAAGTATGGTCTAAAATAATATTATTCTTCATTTATTCCAAGGAGATAGATGCTGCGGTCTCATCTTTGGTCCCGTGATCGGTAGTGGACATAGCTCATAGGTGATCAATAGTCACTTTTGACAGAGTGGAGGTACTTAGAATGAACTCTCTTCGTTAAGGACATCAAGATTTTTTTTCATGATGATTTCCTGCTGCATTGGCACCCAAGAGCTCTCCCGATAACATCGGGGTCGGTTTATGTCTATTGGTGATTCTAAGGAGTCAGGAAAGATTTTTATTCATCTTTCGATATTTTCAAGCTTTTTATCTAAGTTTAACATCCAAATAGGTCGAGTTAGATATGCGGTTTTCAGTATCACGGAAAAAGTGGCTTTTAATAGCCTTGGGTGTCCTTATTGTTGTAATCGGTGGGGCGTTCGCTTTTGCAATGTCCAAACGCGAAGGTTACCTTGATGCCGCAGTCGGGCGAGCGCAGGCGAAGCTGAAAAAAGACTATCAAATCGATTTTAAGGTAGATAGTTATCGATTTGATGGCTTGGCTACGGTTGTTTTCGACGGTGTTACAGTCGTGCCTACCGGTCGGGATACGCTGGCTGCGATGGATCATCTTGGGGTCAGTATTCGGATATGGCCTTTGTTATTTGGAGATGTCAAGATAGGTCGCTTTGATCTGGATCACGGGAAGGTTTCTTTTGTAAAGCGAGATACGTTGAGCAATTATGATTTTCTCTTCCGTAAAAAGGAGAAAGATTCGACGGCGATAGAAGAGCCCAATGAGCGCAACTTCGCAGAATGGGCTCAGCGGCTTGCTAAGCAGATATTTTCTAAGGTACCTAGCAATATGCGGATGAATGATTTTGAGATCTCGTACCGCGACAGTTTGTTGCACCAGCGTATACGGGTGCCCCAAGCTATTATTGATGATGGAGATTTTGAAACGAGTCTTTTTCTCAATGATCACGATGCAGAATGGCGCTTGAAAGGATATGTGGATGGAGACAGACAAAAACTGAAAGTTGAGGTCTCCTCCAAGGAGAAGAATACAGAGTTGCCTTTTTTGAGAGGGAAGTATGGGTTAGGAGTCAGTTTTGACCGATTGGTTTTTGATCTTACGGGAGTCCGTAAAGTAGAAAAAGATTTGTTGCATGTGACCGGGGCGGTCGAATACGATAACCTGGTTGTAAAGCACAGAAGGCTGTCCGATGAAGCTGTCATATTGCCACATGGCTTGGCAACGGGTGGAATAGCCATAGCTAATGATTACCTGGCTCTGACTGATAATTCTAAAATAACAGTTAAAGAGTTCTCTATTTCTCCCAAAGCTAGGTTTACGATCAAGCCCCATAAAAAAATTGAGCTGTCTTTAAGAACTGGACCATTTACGGCACAGAATTTTTTCGATGCTATCCCACGCGGATTATTTGAAAGTCTGGAAGGTATAGAAGTCGCGGGGCAGGTGGATTACAACTTAGACTTTGCGGTTGAGTTGGACAACCCGGACAATATAATGTTCAAGTCATCGATTGACGATACCGACCTGAAGGTGCTGAGCTGGGGAAAGGCGAAGGTCGATTCACTCAATTTTCCCTTTGAATATGATGCTTATGATGATACTACACTTGTAAGACATATTGTGGTCGGACCAAGTAATCCCAATTTCACTCCCTTGGCACAGATTCCCTATGTGCTGAAGACAACTGTACGTAATACCGAGGATCCTTTTTTCTACACGCATAATGGTTTTGAAGAAGAAGCTTTCAAGCTGTCTATCCGTACGAATATCAAAGAACGGAAATTTAAGCGCGGCGCCAGTACGCTCTCTATGCAATTGGTGAAAAACGTATTTTTGAACCGTAAGAAAACCATGACCCGGAAATTTGAAGAGATTCTGCTGGTGTGGCTAATGGAGGCATCCGGCCAAGTCAGTAAGGATCGGTTGTTCGAAATTTACTTGAACGTAATAGAATGGGGTAAAGATGTGTACGGTATTGCGGAAGCTTCTCAATACTATTTTAAAAAGCGTCCTCAGGAACTCAATCTGGGAGAGAGTCTGTTCTTGTCCAGCATCGTACCTCGACCTAAGACAGGGCTGACTTCATTCGACTATACTGGACATCTTAAACCTTGGGTGCAGCGTCATTTTAATACCTATGGATCTATTATGACCAAAGTTGGGGATCTGAAAGAGGTGAATGTACCGGCCAATTATGGTTTCTATGACGTCGTATTACAGCCCGGCTTACGTCCGCCAGCTCCCTTGATAAGGGATACCGTGGCGCTGGATGTTGTCGACGAACATGAACGTCTGATCGAAGAAATGGAACGAGAGGAGACAGAGAAGAAATCTATCCTTGAGAAATTATTTAACAAAGAAAAAAAGAACTAAAGAAGATGCGTACGATTGAGATTGATAATTTGAAGTTTGAGCCTTTTATCGAATATGATGAAATAAAAAAGAGGATTCGGTTGATTGGTATAGATATCAATGTGCAATACGCAGACAAGCATCCTGTCTTCATCGGCGTACTGAATGGCTCTTTTATGTTTATGGCCGATTTGATGAAGCAGGTGCATATTCCCTGTGAGATGTCCTTTGTTAAATTGGCTTCTTACGCAGGTACAGCACAGGGTAACATACACGAGTTAATAGGTGTTGGGATGGATTTGACGGGACGCGATATCGTTATTGTGGAGGACGTGGTTGATTCTGGCCGATCGTTGAAGTATACTATGGAGGCTTTGGAGAAACTGGGGGTTGGAAGTGTGGCAGTTTGTACTTTGTTGCTTAAACCTGCATGTCTGCAGCATGAATTTGATAATATTATGTATGTAGGTTTCGAGATTGCACCAGAGTTTGTTGTAGGATATGGATTGGATTATAACGGGCAGTGCCGAAACCTCCCTGATATCTACAAGGAGGTCTCTGGTGGCGCTTAGCCTTTAAATTGGCAGGAGTCTAAATGGTCATCGACCATGCCGGTGGCTTGCATGAATGCATAACATATGGTGGTGCCAAAGAATTTGACGCCTCGTTTCTTAAGATCTTTTGAGAGCGCATCCGATTCGGGGGTGCTGGCCTGTGCGTCCTTCATGGACGGAAGACTATTTTTTATGGGCTCCCCATTTGGCATGAAAGTGTACAGGTAGTTGTAGAACGAGCCAAATTCCTTCTGTATATCCAGGAAAATCTGTGCGTTGGTCACTGCCGCAGCGACTTTGCCACGATGACGTATGATAGCCGGATTTTGAACTATGGTGTCGATTTGCTCTTGGGTGTATTTTGCTACTTTAACAGGGTCAAAGTCGGCAAAAAGTTCGCGGTAGCCTTCGCGCTTTCTCAGTATAGTGATCCAGCTCAATCCCGCCTGAGCAGATTCTAGTAATAAAAATTCGAATAGGATGCGGTCATCAGTTACCTTTTTTCCCCATTCTTTGTCATGGTACTCTACATACAGTGGGTCATCCCCGCACCATGGGCATCTATTGATTGTATCGCGCATAGAATCGTTTAGTTTTTATTGACAAAAATCCTACCTTTGAGCATACATGGAAACAAAGAATAGGCCACCGCAAATTAGGAAAAAATTGGAATATCTTTTGATGCTATTTGCAGTAGTATTCTCGTTTGCTAGTTCGAGGGCACAGGTGTCGCCTTTGGCAGATTCATTGCAACGGGCAGCGCAGGATTCGTTGTCTGCTGTACAGGTGAAAAAAGATTCTTTGGCGAGGTTATATGTTTTTGTGGACAGCAATCGACCTAACCTTTATCTGGATAGTTTACGTAGGCAGATTACCGTAACAGATAACGATTTTGTTTCTTGGATGGAGTTTACCGCTAGTCTCGATCAGCATAAACAGGCACCTACAATGCAAGCGTTTCAAAAGGTGGACCGCCCTTTATGGATTATTGGTGTGCTGATTTTGTTGTTTTTGGGTATAGGCTTGGTGCGGCTGTTTTTTTATTCCAACTTTCAGAATATTATATACGGGTTCTTTAATGATAGGGTACTGGCCCAAATCAGTAAGGAAGATAATGTGATGACCTCCTGGCCTTATATATTTTTATATATCATATTTAGTTTTTCCTTAGGGCTATTTATTCTTCTCTACCGCTCTGCGTATAGTCCTATGAGCGAGGTGACTGCCGCTAATTTTATACAGATATCAGTGCTTGTCGGGGTACTGTTCGTCGCTAAGATATTGATGGTTCGTATTATAGCTATCGTATTTGAGGTTGAAAGACTCGTTCGGGAATATGTAGCCGTCTTATATTTAGTGTACTTTAACAGTATGTTAATATTAATGCCGTTGTTACTTTTCGTTACCTTTTTTCCTACTTCCTACTTTAAGATAATATTAATTTTCTTTCTTATTGTGGTGTCTATCTTGTTCTTATACCGCTTTTTACGAACAGCTTATAGTGTTGTGGGAAATCTTAGGTTTTCAATCTTTTATTTAATTCTGTATCTTTGCAGCTTAGAAATTGCACCGATTTTAATATTAGTGAAAACACTAAACAATTAAAGATAGAATTTTATGCAGATCGACGTTGCGAGAGCAAAAAAAGTAAAAAGTGTGTTGGTTACTTTACCAAAACCTGAGAATGATAAGTCACCTTATTTTACGTTAGCGGAAAAGTATAATCTAAAATTGGATTTTCGTGGTTTTATTCATGTAGAGGGAGTTCCTGCTAGAGATATTAGAAAAGATCGTATAAATTTTTCTGACTTTTCTGCAGTGATATTTACGAGTAAAAACGCAGTAGACCATTTCTTTAGAGTATGTGAAGAGATGCGTTTTGAAGTTTCGGCAGAGTTGAAATATTTTTGTATCTCTGAGGCAATTGCACTTTACTTGCAGAAGTATATTCAATACAGAAAGCGTAAGATATTCTTTGGAAAGCAAACCGCCAAAGATTTGGAAGAAGTCCTGAAAAAGCACAGTAAAGAGAAGTTTTTATTCCCTTGTTCGGACGTAGCTAATGAGGAGACTCAAAAATGGCTTCAGGACAATGGCTATGATTTTACGCCAGCAGTTTTATTCAAGACTGTGATCAGTGATATCGCCGATCTGAAGGATGTGTTTTATGATGTTATTGTCTTCTTTAGCCCTTCTAGCGTGCAGTCTCTTTATGAGAATTTTCCGGACTTTGTGCAAAACAATACCCGCATAGCGGCGTTTGGTACAAGTACGCAACAGGCTTTGTTGGAGAAAGGATTGTTGTTGGATATCCCAGCACCTACACCTAGCGCACCGAGTATGACGATGGCGGTAGAGCAGTATATCAAACAGGTCAATAAGTAGTACATTTATCAGATTCAGGGGTATCGTTAAAAAGTGTTAAAAAAGAGTTTCTGCGATTTTTTTTACTTTTTTTTGAAGATTCTTGATTGAATAACATAATTAACACCTATTTTTAGGTGCTTCTTTTGCTGATTGAGGTTGGGGAAGTTTTTTTTTCTTGGAGTTTTTGTCTTGAGATGTCGAAAATGGACTTTTTGGTTAGCTTTTTGATGGTTGATATGGAGGCTCTTAGAGAAGTTTTAGCTTAGATTATTAGTTTATGAAATTTAATCGTTACAGATTGTCTTATGGTTTTCTATGCGCACTGATAGCGGTAGCTGCATTGGGATGTAAAGGACCAAGTAATACAGGTGAGCTAGTAGGCGTACGATTGGATAAGTTGAAAGCGAATAAAACACCGCATGGGATGGTTCTTATTCCAGGTGGTACTTTTATCATGGGACAGTCGGACGAAGATATTGGATTTTCGCAAACAGCTCAGAACCGCCAGGTGACTATCGCTCCTTTTTATATGGACGATACTGAAATATCCAATAGTGAATATCGTCAGTTTGTATACTGGGTAAGGGATTCCATTCTGATTCACAATTTCTTGGGAGATGACTCTTATTTCATTGCAACCGATGATGGTAGTGGTGAGCGTTTCATTGATTGGGATAAGGTCAACAAACAGTCTCCTTGGAAGACGGGAGACAAAGATAAACGTGAGCGTCTGGGCAGCATGTACTATCAAGGGGAGGACCGTGTCTTTGGTCGTAACGAATTGGACGTACGTCTTTTGAAATATCACTTCGAGTGGTATGACCAGCAGGCAGCTGTACGTGGAAAGAATGATCCTTCTAAAAGGCGGTCCGATTTTATTATGCGTGATACGATGTTGATTTATCCAGATACTACGGTATGGCTTGCTGATTTTAGTTATGCAGCCAACGAACCTATGGTCAATGGTTATTTTTCACATCCTTCATTTGATGATTATCCCGTTGTAGGTGTGACATGGCGCCAAGCACAGGCTTTTAATTCCTGGCGGACACAACTCTTTAACAACCAGGCTGCAAAGAACCGTGTGCAACCGCGATTCGACTATCAGTTGCCTTCAGAGGCAGAATGGGAGTACGCAGCTAGAGGCGGTAAAGTAGGTACACAATACCCTTGGGGAGGACCTACGGCAAGGAATGCAAGAGGTTGTCTAATGGCCAACTTTAAACCGGGACGAGGTAACTACATCGATGATGGTGTTGCTTATACTGCGCCTGTATATTCCTATTGGCCTAATGATTTCGGCCTTTATAACATGGCTGGTAATGTGGCCGAATGGACGCAGTCCAGCTATAATGAATCCGCATATTCGTTCGTACATGATATGAATCCTACCTATAGTTACAATGCAAAAGCATCCGATCATGAGACGATGAAGCGCAAGGTAATCCGTGGAGGATCATGGAAAGATGTCGGTTTTTTCTTACAGAATGGAACTAGACAGTACGAATACCAGGATACGGCAAAATCGTATATCGGCTTTAGATCGGTGACGAGGTATCCGGGAGTAGCATATTAAAAAAACAGAGTCAAGAATATTAATAACGCATTGTAAATTAGCATTAGTCACATGGCACGCAAAAAGAAATTTGGTTTCGGTATCAACACGCTTATCAACTGGGGAGCGACTGTAGTTATTATCGGTTTGATGTTTAAGATTCTTCACTTCAAAGGTGGAGAGTGGATGATCGGTATTGGTCTGGCAGTTGAGGCTTTGTTGTTCTTTATTATGGGATTCATGGCGGGAGAGAAGGACGTGGATTGGACTCGTGTATACCCTGAGCTGGATGAAGATTTTAACGGTGAGCTTCCTAAGCGTAGCGCGGTAGCAGCTGTTGCACAGCCTGTGGCAGTAGGTAACACTGCGGCCTTAGATAAATTATTACAGGACGCAAAGATTGATGAGAATTTAATCGGAAATCTAGGGGATGGCCTGCGTACATTTGGTGATAAGGTAGCGGCTATTTCTAAAGTTGCTGACACAGCGACTGCTACGAATCAGTTTGCAGACAAGTTGAATGCCGCTTCTACAGGGGCTTCACAGCTTAGCCATGCTTTTGAGCGCGCAGCAGCAGATTTACAGACCTTTAATGAGGCTTCTGGTGATATGCAACAATTTAAAGAGCAAGTAAGTACTTTTAATAAAAACTTGACATCATTGAATGCCATTTATGGTAATATGTTGTCGGCAATGAATGCTAATCGTTCCTAAGTAGAACTTTAATTGAACAATAGATTTTAAGGAAAATTAGAGACTATGGCAGGAAATAAGGAAACACCTAGACAGCGGATGATCGGAATCCTATATCTAGTGCTACTGGGTTTAGTAGCGCTAAATGTATCGGATTCTATCCTAGACGCTTTTAGAAACCTAGGGAATAGTTTAAATACATCAACTCAGAATACACAGGCTGGTATTGATAATATGTTTTTAGCCTTTCGGGAGACCAAAATGAAGGAAAATCCTGAACGTGCACAACCGCTATTGACCAAAGCCGAGGAAGCTCAAAAGTTGGTTGGTCAATTGACTGCTAAGCTTACTGAGTATAATCAAACATTATCCGGAGAAGGCGGTGGTATGGACGAAGAGACTGGTGATGTTAAGTTCCGTAGCAGTACAGATATATCTGCTCGATTGATGATCAATGAGGGAAGAGGTAAACAGTTACGCGATTTAATCAATAAGACATCCGACGAGTTAAAAAAACTGACTAATAATGAAGTGAGTTTTGCCTTATCGGCAGAGGATCCGGCTCCTAGAGGAGGGGTTAAGAAAAGCTGGGAAGATGTTAATTTTGGCGACGGTATTCCGTTGACTGCCGCGATTACAGCTCTGGATAAAATAAATGCAGATGCGAAAAATGCGGAGTCTGCTGTGGTCAAACACATCTTCGGTAAGATGGATCAGGCGGTGGTTAATCTTGATAAATTTGCAGCCGTAGCTGTAGCACCAACATCCTATTTAATCGCTGGACAGCCTTACACTGCTAAGGTATTCCTTACCGCTTATGATTCTAAATCAAGTCCTCAGATTTCGGTCAATGGATCTTCTATACCTGTTGTGGATGGACAAGGAACATATTCACTTACTCCGGGTGTGGGTACACATACTTGGCGTGGATCTATTCGCGTACAGCAAACCGATGGAACGGTGAAAACTTATGAAACCGAACCAATGACTTTTCAGGTTTCTAAACCTTCGGCAGTGGTGTCTCCTGATGCAATGAATGTATTGTATATCGGTGTCGACAACCCTATTTCAATTTCTGCGCCAGGCGTACCTGTCGAGAGCTTGAAGGTGTCGGGATCTGGAGTGAATTTGACCGCAAAGGGAGATGCTAAGTATATTGCACGGGTTTCTTCTCCGGGAGATGTCTCGTTAGCGGTAACAGCTACTGTAGATGGAAAGACGCAAAACCTGGGAACTTCTAAGTTTCGTGTGAAACGTATACCAAAACCAACGGCTCGTGTCGGAGGGAAAACAGGAGGACGTATCTCTGCTTCGCAATTGCGTGGACAGACGGTGGTGTCAGCTTCGTTGGATAATTTTGATTTCGATGCTAAATTTAAGGTGACTAAATTCAGTATGTATATAGCTATACCTCGAGTAGATCCTATCGGACCTTATTCTGCGTCTGGCAATGATTTCAGTGCACAGATGAAAACAGGGTTGAGTGGGATTAAAGCAGGTTCGGTTGTAATGATTTATGATATTGTAGGAGTCGGACCTGATGGTGTGGCACAAAACTTGGAGCCAATTACTTTCCAGGTTACAAATTAAGAGCATAATAAGTATTATTATGAAAAAGATAGTTTTATCTATAGCCTGTATAGGGATGGTTTTTGCAGCGGTAGCACAGGATGCTAACTTGTCGAATAGCACGAAACCTGTTCGTACGCAAGCAGATGAGCCCCCGATAGATGGGTATTATAAAAATACAGATATTGAAAACCGTAAGGTGATTCCTTATTCGCCTATAAGGCAGACGGATGTTTTTTACAGAAAACGCGTGTGGAGGGAGCTCGATCTGCGGGAGAAAATGAATCAGATTTTTGCTTCGCCCAATGCTCGATTGATGGATATTATTGTTAAAGCAATCCAGGCTGGAGAGCTGACCGCATATGATCCGACACCAACGGCGGATAATCCTACAGGAGACAACTTTGAGAAGATGCAGATATTGCCTGTTGATCAGGTGATGGCACGGCTTGGAGGAGACAGCGTGTTAGTAGAACAATTCAACGAAAATAACGAGGTTATTAGTTCTAAATACGAAAGCCGTTCCTTTAGTGGCGAAAATGTAATCAAGTTCAGAATTAAAGAAGACTGGATTTTTGATAAGCAACGTTCCGTTTTTGAACCGCGTATCGTAGGTATAGCGCCTCTGATTACACCGCAGATTCCAGGAATGGAAAACGCGGTACAGCAAAGTGCCGCCACAAATGACGGAGATAGCTATGATCCCTTTGACCCTTTCGCGGTCAAACCGGAAGGTGCAACTAATGAAAATTCAACAACACCGGAAAGAGCTCCAGCTATTCCAACTGCAGATGCTTTTGGACCGACGGTAGATGCTACTCCAGCATTTTGGATTTATTTTCCAGAAGCGAGACATGTATTTGTCAATAAAGAGGCTGTGAACAGACATAATGCCGCTACTGGTCTGAGTTATGATGATATATTTATCAAACGTCTGTTTGCGAGTTATATCATCAAACAGGATAATCCAGAGGATCTTCGTATAAAAGATTATATACAGGATGATATTGAAAGACTCATGGAGTCTGAGCGTATCAAGAAGGTCATTATGGATTGGGAACAAGATTTGTGGTCTTATTAATTTAAAATAAGTGATGAAAATCGCTTGTTTTTCAGAATAATTTCCCAAATTAGCATTTAGAATCTTTCTAAATAGATAGCGATAGATTTTCCATTATTATAATCAATTTAAGTATGGTTTGTATTATTGCATATTAGGGGAATAAAATAAAAAGCTTGTGAAACTACAACCTGTCAATAAAATATCAGGAATCGCTCCAAAAGATTTTGTGAAGGATTACCTAACGAAGGGACAACCTGTAATCATTAAGGACTTTATAAGCCCAGACAGTGCCTGTTGGACGAAGTGGAGTTACGACTACTTCAAAGAGATAGCAGGAAAAGAGGTAATAAATGTTTACGGAAAAGAGGAAGAGAGTCAGAATTATGCTGCTAGTCCTCCCGTTGGCAAGATGACATTTGGAGAGTATCTGGATAAAATCACAGCAGAACCTACCGAGTTGCGCCTGTTTCTGTTCAATTTACTGAAAATTAGACCGGAACTTAAGAAAGATGTGATCTATAACGATGTGACAGGAGGAAAGGTAATACAAGGTCTTCCCTATATGTTTTTTGGGGGAGAGGGATCTTCGACACGTAATCACTTTGATATCGATATGTCGCATGTGTTCATTTCGCAGTTTCAAGGGTATAAACGTATCTGGTTGTTCCCAAATGATCAATCCGATTTAATGTATAAGCTTCCGTATAATTTTCATAGTATTGCCAATCTGAAGACAAGCAGTACGGACGATTATCCTGCGTTGAAGCTATTGGAGGGTTATGAAGCAGTAATCGGCCCTGGTGAGACATGTTACATGCCAGCAGGGTGGTGGCATTATATTCAATATGAAACCGAAGGATATTCTATATCTGTACGGGCGCTGGCAAATTCGCTGGGCGAAAAATTAAAGGGTGCACGTAATCTTTTTATAACGCGGTTCTTTGATGACACGATGCGGAAGATGCTTAAAGATAAATGGCTGGATTATAAAGTGGAGGTTGCGACACGACGTGCCGATAAAGCAATAAAACGCCATAATAAATAACGAAAGCGAGCTAATTTAGCTCGCTTTTTTTATGACATCCTCCTCTGTAGGGACTATCTCCAATGGGATATCTATGGCTCAATAGATTCGCTGACATTACGATAGAAAAGTGTATAGGGATCGGACGGAAAAATGTGGGCATCTGGATTATGCTGGAATGGTACTTCTGGATTGAAAATCTCCTCCAATGTGCTGGTAAGGAAGTTTACAAATTCTTCTTTCTGTTGGGCTAAGAACTCACCCTCCATTAGCGCACCGTAGCTGCCGTAAAATAAAGTGCCCTCTTCGCGCATTTTTCGAGCTACATAGAGGTGCGGTTCCAGATTGCGAAGCCCCGTAACCTGTTCGAATACGTACGTATAAAAGAGAGTTTGTACCAGAGCCTTGTTTTCCGTGTTGGGAGCGAATACTTTCTCCATAGTGGAGAACTTAACCATATCAGCTCCTGTTTTATAGTCTACGATCCGGGTTTTTACCTCCCCCAAGTCAGTCACAACCTGATCTACCCGGTCTATAATGCCATAGAGTGTAACTGTCTCCGTTTTACCGTTAATCTGGATTGGAAAGTCCATGGTATAATCTTCATCATTTTCTAACTCGACTATACGGAAAGATTGGTAGTTGTCTACATCGTATTGTATATACATCTTCACGTATTCGGTGGCAATTTTGTGCATGATACGTTGCAGACTATTAAAGTCAGCTAGCGATTGTACGTCTATATGATATTGCGTCGCAATCTCTTGTTGTACCAACGCATCTACGGTTTCGATTTTGTCCTTGAGTGCGGAGGTCGATGTGAACGATTCTATACCTTTATAGGGTTGAAGTATTTTTTCCATGACTTCATGGATTACTGTTCCCAGCCGATTCATCTCGAACTCCTGCGATATCGATGGCGGTTCTTTTATTTCGGCAATATGTTTCAGGAAAAACTGTAACGGTGAGGCCAGGTAGGTTGTCAGTGCAGTTGCTGATATTCTACGGCCTCCCTGTATGAATGTTCGGTACATTTTCTCCCATATGGCATCGGTTTTTGGGATAACCAGCTCTGCTGCTGCCGGAGGAAACTGGATCGGTTGCTGTTGTTGCTGTTTTTGAAACTGGATCTGACTTTCAAATTCCAGTTGCCGTATAAAACGGCTTTCCTCTCCCGTACTGTTTTCGTCTACAATGCCGTTGTAGAAAATGTGGATTTGGCTACTGTATTGAAAATGCCTATAGAAAAGATAGGCCGTAAGTGCATCTTGGTTTTCTAAAATAGGAAGCCCGTAGGCACGACGGAGATTGTTGGGCAAGAAGGTGATACCTGCAGAGGTTTTAGGTAATATGCCTTCATTGGCACCTAGGATATACACGTGATCGAAGTTGAGACAGCGGCTTTCTAACAGTCCCATAATCTGTACGCCATCTAGCGGATCCCCTTCGATCGCCGAATTGATAGAGACAATAGTTTTGCGTATCAGCCCGATTTGAAACAGGACACTCAATTGAGGTATTTTTGAAAAACCGAGCTGGAGCTGGTTAAGAACTTTTTTGGTCTCAATAAGAAGATTGGCATCAATCTGCTTAATTTGTGTGTCCTGTGCCAGAGCAATCAACAGATTGTCCAAAATATGAATCAGGGTGGGAACTACTTCTTTGTGGTCTGTCAGTGGTTTAAAAAAATGTGGTAAGGCACTACTCTTTACCTGTATATCTTGTACATCGATTTCGAAAAGTTGCTTTTCATTTATAAAATCTTGGTTTATTTTTTTTTCCGCTACGGCTACTCTTGTCATAGGGTTATTCAAAAAAGTCTCCAGATATTGGTAGGGTAGTTTTGTTTTCTTTAAGTGTGAGATTGTTTCGTGCACATCCATCCAGAGGTTTAACACTCCAAATATAGGCGACTGTGTCAACGGAAAACCGGTCGTAATATTTACTTTTAGTTCGGGAAGGCTTTGCAATAAGGGCACGAGAAGTGTTTCATCAGCTAGCAGAATGGCCGCGCTTTTTCCTTCCTTTTCATGGTCCGTCAGCACTTTATGGAGTAGTTTTGTCTGGCTTACTTTTCCTGTGGATGCATAGAGGTGCACGGTATCCTTACGCTTGCCAATGATATCAGGGCTATCTCCCAATGCGTTTATCAACCCCGTCTGAGAAATATTGCGACGGATGAATAACCCCGCTTCTTGTTGTATATCATCTAGGTAGTAGGTGTCGGTATCGAAGTAAAATAAGGCGCGGTCTTCCTCTTGCCAGCGTTGGAATAATTGAGCTTCTGCTTTGTTTAACGCATTGAACCCTACAAATAATATCTTTTTATAGGGCAGGAGGAAGTCCGGATTGTCTATTTTTGCGTCTACCAGATTACGGTATATCGTTGGGAAGTTGGTCTGTCGAAGGGTCTCCAATTTGGCTTTGAAATTCTTGTAAAGTGTTGGAAGACGTTTCCATAGTTTGAGGAACCGTTGCTGTACACCGGTATGTCCAGCCATATGGAATGATTGCCAAAATTGACGTATGAACTCTTGTTGCTCGGCCGTCAGGTGCTGAAATTCGATGTCTATCTGGCTGGTATCGTACAGCTCCATATAAATATGGTCAATAGGGACAAGGTCATAATCCAGCTGACCGAAATCACTTAGGATGATTTCGGCAATGGGATAAAACTCTTCCAGCGATTCGGGAGAAAGTCCTTCTTTTGCGAGCAATTCATTATGTAGGTCGAAGAGATAAAAAAACTGCGTAAGTTGGCTTACCTGCTCGCCGTTGGACGATAGTCCGAAGAACTCTTGTATGGTGAAAAATTGAGGTGACCATATTGCCTGGGCATAGGTGTCTGCCAGATGCTTTTTAAGATAGGTAATAGGGCGCTTATTGTTAAAAACGATAGCTATATCGGAGAGGTCATTGCCAAACCGATGCTGTATATCTTCTGCGACTTGCTTTAAAAAAGGAACCATGGTTGGAGTATTTAGATATTAGTATTTAGATATGAGATTTGAGACTGAGTGAAATCCACTCTATCCCCACTTATCTCACCTCTACGAGTTCATTTGCTTTCGCATAATATAGATATCCTTTTACATGCTCATAGCCTAGGTTTTGCAGGGCTTTCATGTACTGATCTACTTGCGTCTTGTGCTCGATATAATTGTCACTGGTAAATTTAAAGTCCAATACGATTGTTTCTTGTTCATTGGTGAATACCTTGTCCGGCCGTAGCGTCCTGCCATCGGAAGTGATTATTGCAGACTCGTTCCAGACTTTATGGTTGCCGATCAACCAAGGGTGTATCTGTGGATGATGCCAGATTTGATGGATTTCCTTTTCTAGAATTTCTTTGTTCTCAATGGCAAGTATACCTTCGTCTATATAACGGGCTATAATTCGGGCTATATCATCTTCTTTGGCAGCTTCTGCCATAATTTCGTGTGCCAAAATTCCATATTGGGACGCCTTCTCCATCATCAAAATGGTGTTTATTCCCCGATGGCTTGCCTTATTGAGTGCACTCTCCATAGCTTTAGAAGTAGGATAGTATGCTAGAGCAATGCTTGTTTCGTCATCGCTGGCTGATAGGGAGTCCGTAGAACGTGAAATAGTCTGATCTACAGATACATGGTTGTCTTCCAGTAAGAAAGGGGAGTTGTCGTGGGCAAGCACCTGATAAAGTGCATCCGAAATCAGTTCGTTTTTGATGTCTAAGCCTGTGATTTCACCTGTTTTCTTGTCTACAACGTCTTTAAATGCCGGAGCACTGATATAAAGATGTTCTATGGCGCGAGTGGTTGCGACATACAGGGTGTTGAGCGAATCCATATAGTTGAATAGCATCTCTTCATAGTACTGTTGATAAAAAATAGAACGCGCCACATTGCTGTTGTATTTGATTGGGATTTTTCCCAGTTGTGCAAATGGTGAATTGTCTGTATTGATCCAAAAATCCCCGTTCAGCATACCATCTATACCCCAGGAGCAAAAAGGAATCATCACGACGTCATAAGCGAGTCCTTTAGATTTGTGAATCGTGGTGACCTCAATGGCATTGACCTTTCCATTGGAGGGAAGGACTGCCTTACTGCCATCTTGTTCCCAAAACTCAAGAAATTGTGTGATTCCACGTTCTCCGTTTGCGGTGAAATTTCCAACGATATCCTTGAACGTTAGGATATAGGGTAGGTGTATGTTTTCAAGGGAGGTGAAACCATAAATCTCGATAAGCTTTTCTATGAGGTGGATCAATGGGAGTTTTTGCCAAAGCTCCCAATTCGAAATCAACTCGTCGGGCAGTACCCCTTTGTAAGCCTGTATTTCATTGGCTTTAAACTGTAGCCATAGCGCAGGGGCGAAGGTCTCTTGCCGCTGGATGAGCTGATAGAGGTATGTGATACGCGCATGGTGTATGATATGTTGGTCTGAAGTATAGACGATCGCCTTTAGCGTCTCGATAAGTAGACTGATTGCATCATTAGAAGACAAAGACAAAGCGTCGCCAGAAATAACATCAAAAGCGAGGTTGTTCGCATTTTTATAGGCCATTAGTTTCTGGATAATGAGCATTGCCTGTGCGTTGCTACGAACCAATATCCCGATTTGCTTGGCATCATATCTTCCAGTAGAAATCCAATGTCCTATTTTCTGACAGAGATTGTCGGCCGCGGTATCCACAACTTGATTTGCTCTAAATCGACCGTCGCTGACCGCGAAATAGTCAATTTCTATGGAACCTTGCTGGTCTGGGTTATTTTCCTTTTGTGGGGGGATCGATTGACTACTGTTTTCATAAGCCCGTATCAACATGTTGTCGTTCGCCTCGGATTTCCACCAGCGTAGTCCTTCTTCGGAAAGTTCTTCAGCAACCTTGTCATTCAGTACATGCTGGAGATGGACTGGAATCTTTTGGAAAAGGTAATTGTTGAAACGAATGATATTTGGCAGGCTTCTGAAGTTTGTTTCCAATATTCCGTTCTCTATAAAGTCATTTCTTTGGCTTTTTGAGAGATGAAAGGTATCGGATACCTGATTTTCTACTTGTTGCAGTAAGATGCGCCAGTCTCCGTTACGCCAGCGGTAGATGCTTTGTTTGACATCACCGACAATAAGATGTTCGTTCCGTTTTCCTGTAGTATTACCCAATGCATTTAATAGAAGTGGGCTATAGTTTTTCCATTGGATTCTAGACGTATCTTGAAACTCATCAAATAGGAAGTAGTTATAACGATTACCTATTTTTTCCCAAATGAAGGTAGGATCATTGTTATTGTCCAGACCTAATTTGTTCAGTAGCATCTGTGAGTCTGAAATGAGCTGTGCCGAATTTTCTTTACGCCAGGTTCCCAAGAGGTCACTCATTTCTTTGAGTAGACGAAGGTAGTAGAGATTCCCTTGTACAGCTTGGTAGGCTATATATATCGGTGTCAGTCTCTGTAGTTCGACAAATTGTTGTAGAATGGGCTGAAAGCCTTGTATGTAATCGTACCGTATGTTTTTGTCTACGTCAGTGAATGCCTCCTCGTTGTCCAGGAGTACGATGAATTTTTCCATCGTTTTCTCGAGTTCGGAGAGCGTTAGCTTGTGGACCCTAGGGGAGACCTTATTTGCCGCAACTAGTTTGTTTCGTGATTTTCCTTTAAGTTCATCTGCCTGAACACCCAATGTACGAAAGGTCTCCTGAAAGGAGATTATCGTAAGGCTTAACGTTTCAAGGTAAGCCTGTGTTTTTTCTATCACCTCTGTGTTTAACAGATTGAAAACTTCGTCGGTATTGGCGGTCGTCAGGGCGCCATCAAATTCTTGGAAGTTTTCGGAAAAGATAAGACTTGCTAGCTGGGCAAGCTGATTTCTGTAGTTCCAGTTTTCATTGTTGTTTATTTTCTTCTCGGCATAGCCAATGATCCAGTTCAGTAGGTCGGGGCGCTCATCAAGAAGTTGATTGAGCATGACAGTAAGATCTGTTTTGACCTTATTGGTGTTCATCTCGATTCGGTATGCAGCATCGAGATTTAATTCATAAGTGAATGAACGTATTACCTTCTGTGAAAAGCCATCGATTGTACTTATGGTGAAATGACTGTAATCATGTAAGATTTTGCGGTAAGCGAGATGTGCTTTTTGTTGGATGGATATCTTGTCCCAACTGGGATTCTGTTCAATCAGCAGCGTCCTGAAGCTTTCTATCTTGGGACTTTCGTCACCTACAGCAAGCCCCTGGAGAACCGAAAGAATACGTTCTTTCATTTCAGCGGTAGCTTTATTAGTAAAGGTAACGGCCAGAATCTCCCGATAGTTGTTCTCGTTATCCAGTAATAAAGAGAGGTAATGAAGAGTAAGGCTAAAGGTTTTACCCGAACCTGCGGAAGCCTTTAGGATCTTGAGAGGAGCTGCGTTGTTCATCCTACAAAGTAAAAATTAAAAACGGGAAATTCAAAAGAGAACCAGAAGTGTATATTTGGTTAAATTTAATGTTTGTATATGCTATTCGATAGCAGGTGATAAGTCATTTGTTGTAAGCTATTTGCATGTCGATTAAATAGCGGTCAAGTTGTTAAAAGTCTGTTTGTCTTTTTCCTTTTTAATTTTTATCTTTGCGTCCCCTCTTACATGCAGTACGGGGGATATGTTGAATACATAAATAATAATCAAACATGGCAACTAAAATCAGATTGCAAAGACACGGTAAAAAAGGAAAACCTTTTTACCACGTAGTAGTAGCAGACTCACGTGCACCACGTGATGGTAAATTCATCGAGCGTTTAGGTTCTTACAACCCAAACACTAACCCAGCGACTATCGTTTTAGATTTCGATAAAGCATTAGATTGGATGAATAAAGGTGCTCAACCTACAGATACAGCACGTGCTATCCTTTCTTACAAAGGTGTGTTGTACAAAAAACACTTGCAAGGTGGTGTTAAAAAAGGTGCTTTTGATGATGCTAAAGCTGAAGAGCTTTTTGCGAACTGGAATGAAGGTAACGCAGCTAAAATCGAAGGTAAAAAATCTGGTCTAGCAAATGCTAAAGAAGAAGCTAAAAAAGTAGCTTTAGCAGCTGAGGCTAAGAAAAAAGAAGAAATCGCTGCTGCAGTAGCTGCTAAGAATGCTCCAGTTGAAGAAGCTCCTGCTGAAGAGGCAGAAGTAGAAGCTACTGAGGCTCCAGAAGCAACTGAAGGTGCTGAAAACACAGAAGAAACTGAAGGTTAATCTTTCATAAAGTATTCAAAAGAAAGGTCGGTTCATGATATGGACCGACTTTTTGTTTTTAATTTTTATTTTTGGATTTTACTCGGAAAATATGACAATAGAAGAAAGTTTTTATATCGGATATGTAAGTAAGACCCGTGGTCTTAAAGGGGAGGTGCAGTTGTTTTTTGAGTTCGAAGATTATGATGATCTGGAATTGGAGATTATCTTTTTGGAGGTCAATAAGAAATTGGTTCCTTATTTTGTGGACCAGATTAAGCTTCATAACAATAGTACAGCCTATGCTACATTTGAAGATGTAGATCATATTGATAAAGCACAGGCATTGGTACGTAAGAAGATGTACCTGCCAAATGATAAGATGCCGGAAAGAGATCCTGATGATTTTCGTTACACAGACCTTGTTGGTTATCTCGTTATCGATGAGGAGCACGGAGAGCTGGGCGAGATTATCGATGTGCAGGAAATGCCACAGCAGTTTATTGCTACAGTAGATATGGATGGGAAGGAAATGATGTTTCCGCTTTCTGAAGATTTGATTTTAGGAATCGATCAAGAAGAGGAAATTATAGAGGTAGAGTTGCCTGAAGGGTTGGTTGATCTCTATAAAGAGTAAGATTTTCAATGAGTTGTGAAAAATAAAATGATGCTTTTTTAATCGCTTTTTGAGTTTTCATTTTTACTTTTCAATTTTTAAACCGATATTAGCAGTGCTTATAGAGAAAGGCCGAGGGACTAGACCCGCTGAAGCCTTAGCAACCTGACACTTGTCAAGGTGCTACATTCTACCCTCCAGCTGGCGGGAAAGATAAGCTGAAGACTCACAATGCCTTTGTGTGCTTTCTCTTGGCCTTAAAAATATTTGTATGAAGATTATCGACCATATTAAACAGGCTGATGGAAAGACCTTGTTCTCCTTTGAACTTCTTCCACCTGCTAAAGGCAAGGGAATCCAGAGTATTTTCAATACGATGGACAAATTGATGGAGTTTAACCCTCCTTTCATTGATGTTACTTACCACCGCGAGGATTATCTTTACAAAGAGCATGCGAGTGGCTTGTTGGAGCGTGTCGCCTATCGTAAGCGTCCGGGTACAGTTGCGATCTGTGCAGCGATAATGAATAAGTATAAGGTGGATGCTGTACCCCATCTTATTTGTGGAGGCTTTACCAAGGAAGAAACGGAGAATGCGCTGATCGATCTTAATTTCCTGGGTATTGATAATGTGTTGGTGCTACGGGGAGATGCGCGTAAGGGAGATGCGGATTTTATCCCAACTCCTGGAGGGCATGCTTATGCTACAGATTTATTAAAGCAGGTCTTAGATATGAACTCTGGACATTATCTGCATGAAGATATGGAGAGTTCGGAGCAGACAGACTTTTGTGTGGGGGTAGCTGGATATCCAGAGAAGCATTTTGAGTCGCCAAATTTCAACACCGACTTTAAGTGGTTGAAAAAGAAGGTGGAAATGGGGGCGGACTTTATCGTTACTCAGATGTTCTATAATATTGATAAGTACAAGGAGTTTGTGGTAAAGTGCCGGGACAATGGTATTCATGTACCTATTATTCCAGGATTAAAGCCTCTGACCTCCAAAAAGCAGTTAATTGCACTGCCTAAAATATTCCACCTGGATATTCCGGAAGAACTGAGTGATGCAGTAGATGCTTGCAAAACAAACGCAGATGTGCAACTCGTGAGCCAGGAGTGGATGGTGAATATGTGTAAGGAATTAATTGATTTCGGTGCGCCTGTTTTACATTTCTATACCATGAGTAATCCGGGACCTACGCAGAAAATCGTCGAACAGCTGGCGTAAAATTATAATGGTTAATGATCAATGGGTGATTGTTAATTTATAGGTTGGTATTTAGAGAGCGAAGTAATCTGTTTTGGGATTGCTTCGCTTTGTTGTACTATATCGTTTGATTCGTATGCTATTCAACTTTCTGAGTTTCCGTCTTTGACTACTATTTGTTCCTTGCTCAATAGGTCGTAATAGATGATGTATATGGCCTCGATAGTCTTATTAATCTTGATAAAGTCATTGTGTCTATTCTCGAGCTTTCTATCGGTATCGAGCGCGTATTCCTTCCAAGTGTCTAAGATGTAATTCGTATTGCTAATGCTCCAGAGCTCTTTTTTTATTACTTTGTAAGGTTTCTTTTGCTGTTTTTGAGAGAGGTACTCAAAGACTATCGGCTCAATTGTTGGGCGGATATAAGTCGTATATCGTTGCCATTTTTCAGGTTTCAACCATTCTTCCGGAATGTAGGGAGTTTGCGTAACAAGGTAGGCTGTCTCCATTAGAGCTTTAATATAGCCTGCAATGTTAATGAGATAGAGGGCTGATTTTTCTCTATTGGCTATATCTTTTGTTGCATAGTCAAATAGGAGTTGTATATCTGCTTTTATTTTCAATATTGGAGTGTCAAAAACCAGGCATTCTAGATATTCAAATGGATTGATTACTGTTGCAACATCGCTATGTACTATTGCATTGTCTCTGTGATAGTATTCTGTTGGTGTATTTGGATGACTCCATAAACCAGTATCTATGATTACGTAATGAGCTTCTAGTATCTTGTGAAAGTAGAAAAACGTCCAGGCAGGTTTATAAATATAACGCTCCTGCATGCTACGACTATCTTTCTGTATTTCGATTTTCCAATCGTTGATTAGGTCTAGCCAGTCCAGGATGCCATTGGCTTCAAATAGACGGTCTAAGAAAAGATAGATGTTGAAGATCTCTTCATAGCGAAGATGTTGGATTTTATTATCCATGAGCTTGTAACTCATTTTAGTGAGTTCGTCAACCGATTTTTCTTCTTTGCAATACGGATTGAGTGTTATTTGTTTCGAAAAGGCGCGAACATAAAATCCTTCTTCTTTAGCGGCTCGGTATAATCGGTACAAGTCTTTTACATGACGCTCTAATGTGTTAAGGATGTCATCGGCATCCGCTTTTTCTTCGGGAGTGGTGCGTGTATAATCCTGTAAATGGATAAAGCAGGTGTTGAGTAAACGGACTTGCCTTTCTAATATTGTATTTCCATTATAGGATGCTGTATCAGATAGAAGACTTTCTAGTTTATCTTCTTCTTCTTGATAGGTGTGTTCTGTTATTGTTGTCATAATGATTGTGTTTATAGATGTTTGATCAGGTTTACTTGCTATTACATGGTTTGTGCTCTAGTTTCTTTTTTGTAGCTTTCATGATAATAATAGGGTTACAGTCTGGTTTTGGATAATATTATCTCTATTTAAATCAAATATAAGATAATAAAATATCTAAAGCTAATTTTAGGATAAAAAAATGTCTAACATAAAAGAACGCGTATTGCAGATAGCGGAGTATAATGGAGTAAGTAAGACGGATTTTTTTAAAGATTTGGAGCTTTCCTACGCTAATTTTAAGGGTGCTCAAAAAATGACTGCATTAAATTCGGATGCAGTGGCAAGTATTTTATCTAGGTATCCGGATGTCGAACCTGAATGGTTGGTCACCGGTAACGGGCCGATGCTTCGACAGGGAGGAAATATAGTTCGGGATGAGGTTGCTTTGTATCAAGATGGGGGGATGCCTAACGAGAATGAGCCTGGATTAATTGATGCTCTCAAGCAGGTTATTGCTTCGCAAGAAAAGACTATTTTAGCTTTAGAAGGGCAGGTTCTGATTCTAAAGGAAGAGCGAAAAAGGTTGTAGACTGGTTATTTCTGGTTATGTAATAAAAAAGGAAGCTTTAAGCTTCCTTTTTTATTATTATCCTTTTTTGACCTCTTTGGCCCAAGAATCTTTTAGTGCAACTGTACGGTTGAATACGAGATGCTCCGGGCTGGATTGGGTATCGAGGGTAAAGTATCCCATACGAATAAACTGATATCCTTTTCCTGGTATTGCATTCGCTAAATCCGGTTCAATGTATGCATTCTCGATAATATGTAGACTATCGGGGTTGATGCTTGCCTTGAAGTCTTCTTCTGCTGCAGGATTCTCTACTTGGAAGAGACGATCATAAAGTCTCACCTGTGCTTTTTTGGCATGAGCTACGGAAACCCAATGTATTGTTCCTTTAACTTTCAATCCCGAAGTGTCTTCGCCTGATTTGGAATTTGCTACATAGGTACAGTATATCTCGGTGACTTTTCCGGTTTCATCTTTTTTGAAATCATGACACTCTACGATATAGCCGTGTTTAAGACGTACAGACAAACCTGGACCTAGACGGAAGAATTTTTTTGGAGGTTCTTCCATGAAATCTTCTCGTTCAATCCAAAGCTCATTAGAGAATGGGATGGCTCTAGTACCTTCTCCACCTTCAACTTCCGGGTTGTTTTCGCCTACTAGCTCTTCAACTTTTCCCTCTGGGTAGTTGGTGATGATTAGCTTTATAGGATCCAATACGGCCATACGGCGCCATGCTGTTTTATTTAAATCTTCACGGATACAGAATTCTAAAAGACTGAAGTCGATCATATTCTCTCGTTTTTGGATACCTATACGCTCGCAAAAATTACGGATACTTGCTGGCGTATAGCCTCTTCTACGGAACGCAGAGATGGTAGGCATGCGCGGGTCGTCCCAGCTTTCGACATGGCCTTCATTTACCAACTGCAATAGTTTACGTTTACTCATCACGGTATACGTCATGTTGAGGCGTGCAAACTCATACTGTTTGGATGGGAATATTTCTAATCGCTCAATCAACCAGTCGTAAAGCGGACGGTG
>JAITLW010000323.1 GCA_031277715.1 Sphingobacterium sp.
ACCTATCTTTTCGTACTACTCTAGCCGCGTCACAGAGTAATATCGAAGATATCGCTTTCTATACCCCTCTGTCTTATGAAGGCCAATACAGTTCAGGAAGCTATACCGTGAAAGGAAACAAAGGTTTACGGTACACCTTCAATAACCTATTGACCTATAATGTCGACCATAGCCTACTAAATGGAGATGTTGTATTGGGACAGGAGTATATGGAAAACAATTATACAACCAACGGGTATAGCCTCGAAGGATTCCCGTTGAGTGAGAGCCTTTGGGCACCAGGTAATGCGTCTACGTATAACAATTACTACACCTACCTGAATAGAGAGTACCTCGAGAATTCTTCATCTTACTTCTTACGGACCAATCTAAGTTGGGATGGCCGCTACTTGTTTAGCGCCTCTTTACGCCGTGATGGTTCCAGCAAATTAAAGAACTTCCGTTATGCTTGGTTTCCAGCGGTATCTGCGGGATATATCTTAAGCAAGGACCAATTCATCCAGAGCCAATCGTGGATAGACTTCTTAAAAGTACGCGCGAGTTACGGTATCACGGGTAATATTAGACCGTTAGGCAATTTCGATGTGTACACCTTAGCGGGTAAGCAGACCTACCTAAACGAACCAGCACTACAGATAAACGCAAAGTTGGGGAATCCGGATTTGCAATGGGAACGTACCAAGCAATATGACTTCGGGTTGGAAGGAACGTTCTGGAAGGGCCGTATCCAGCTTACTGCCGAATATTATGTCAAGAAAACAGATGACCTCATCACCAATTTACGCATACCAACATCCAGTGGTGGTTTTTCATCACAGGGAGCCAACTTAGGCGCGATGCTTAATAAGGGATTGGATCTATCTGTCTCTATTGGTAATTCATCCGCACAGACATCCGATTGGAAATGGCGTGTAGGTACCGATTTAAATATCAACCGCAACAAAGTGACCCAAATGCGTGACTCTATCAACTTTTACGATGGTTATGCTCCAGGTGGACCAATTGGCTTTATCAAAGTCGGAAGACCAGTAGGTTTATTGCAAATGTACAACGCATTGGGTATAGATCCTAAAACTGGTGATGCGATATACGAGGATGTAAACAACGACGGAATCATTAACCAGGCAGATATGATATACGTATCTACGGCTCAGCCTAAGATGTCGGGTGGTTTTCACGGCAATGTTTCCTACAAAAAGATATCCCTATCCGGATTGTTTGTATTCTCTGTCGGCAGTAAAGTATACAATTTCAGCGAACAGGAAGCTCGTCAATATGGATTTGATGATTATGTAGGGATTATGGTCAACAAACCAGACTGGGTATTAGATAGATGGACAGCTCCAGGATCTGATTCGAGATACCCAAGAGCTGTGACAGGCCCTCACGGAGCTGGAATGACCAACGATTGGAATTCACGGGTGTCGACTCTATACCTCTATGACGCCTCCTACTTACGCCTTAAAAACCTTACGGTAGGTTATGACCTTACTTCCAATAGATTGAAAAGTATTGGTATTTCAAACTGTAGAGTATACGTAGCAGCACAGAATCTATTTATTGTAAAAGACAAAGCACTTAATTCCAATGACCCGGAGCTTGCTCAAGGTAGCGGATGGCAACAAGCTATTGCACCGATGCCACGGGTTTATTCATTAGGTTTTGACATTACATTTTAACACTCCAATCCGAATATAGATGAAAACGATATATAAATTACAACGAAACATTGCTTATGTTCTACTTTCCGCGAGTCTATTTGCTTGTGGTAAGTCGCTAGATAAGCCTACGCCCGATACCTCCATTGACTTGGAAAAGATACAACCCGGAGATATTCCTTTATTATTGAGAGGAGCTTACAGACCCAATCTTATCTATTACCAACCCTATCCAATATGGGACGTATACAGTGACGATATCATCTCTCTACAGGGCTCTAGCCCTGCACAGTACAATCCTCGTTCGTACGATGACTGTAATCCTAATATTGAAGATGGTTTTGGAAACTCGCGGTTATATTCTGCATCTTATACTGCAATAGGTAATGCCAATTTTATCATCAATTATATCAAAGCCAAAGGCATTACGAATATGAACAGTATACTTGGAGAGGCACTGAGCATACGTGCCTTCAATTACTACCGTTTGGCCGAATCCTATGGAGGCGTCATTCTGACAGTCGATCTAGAGACCGATATCAACCAAATACGCAGGGATAAGAACCCAGAAGAAGAAGTTTATAAGCAGGTTATGACTGACTTAGAAGAGGCTATTCCTCTTCTAGGAGACTTCAAGACAGCCGATTTCATCAGCAAGCCTACTGCCCAACTCCTATTGGCACGACTGTACCTGCAACTGGGCAAGAACAAGGAAGCTTTCGAACTGTCGGAAGCGGTTATTAAGAGTGGAAGAAACAAACTCGAGCAAAGCGACTTTGGTGAGGTATTCCGCTTTGGAGGCAAAAGCTCCGAGATGCTATGGAGGCTATCAGAAACGATTACCAGTTACGAAAGAGGAGGACTTTATACTATGTACTCCCCTCCACCTCCATTTCGAGGTTCCAGTATGGGACTGACTTGGGTTGCCCCTACATTGGTACAGTCTTACGAAAGCAACGATATTAGAGCTTCACTGCTCCTAGAACGAAGGAATCCTACTATAGGTGAAAATGTAACATACCTATTGAAATTTTCAACAGATACGCTACAGGCTTCATCCAACGCCGCTATCGTATACCCTATGGTACGCATCGGAGAAGCTTACCTTATTTCTGCTGAGGCATCTGCCCGTCAGGGACAATTGGTATTGACGCGCTACAACGAACTCCGTAAAGCACGGGGAGCAAGTCAAAAGACAACTAGCGATATTGGTGATGCCAATCAGTTTCTCCAAGAAATTGAGGCAGAGCGTCGCCGTGAGTTTGTAGGTGAAGGAAGAAGATGGCAGGATATGAAACGATTTGGAAAAGCGATACCTTTCCTGAAGTCTAAAGGAAGGGATGAGACCCGTTTGTACTTACCGTTTGTAACGACGGAACTTAATAAAAACCCCAAGCTGACCCAGAACAAAGGGTATTAAAAGAAGAAAGAGGGACGATATCGTCCCTCTTTCTTTATACTTACTAGTGTGCACTAGATTTGGAGAATAGGTTGATAATAACCACACCCACAATAATAAATACTATACCTAATATTGCAGGCAGATCCAGCGTCTCCTTATAAACAAAATAACCAACTGCCGAGATAATTACAATCCCAAAAGCAGACCATATCGCATAGGCTATTCCCATAGGTACCCCACGTAATGCGTAAGAAAGTAGATAAAAGGATAATCCCAATGAACAGACAAAGAGTATGGAGGGAATAGGTTTCGTAAACTGTTCAGTCTTTTTCAGGAAAGACGAACCAATCACTTCAAATAAAATTGCCGCAGCTAAAAATAAATAATGCTTCATATACGCTCAAACAGTTATACAGTTCCAACAAAGGTAGGAATTTCAATGTATCCTTTGTTACACAAAGACCATACACATATCCTTATCTTCGGGTAATTGAAAAAGAAGAAACACATAATCTTAAACATTGGAACACATGAGAAAACAAATTTTAGCCGTTGCATTATTACTATTCGGAATCACCTTCACCAGCTCGCTATCTGCCCAGCAAGTAGCAGTAGAATCCGTAGAGAAGGCCGTCAAAGCAGACGGAAAATACGCGATTTTGGTTCAGAACCCAATGCATTTGATGGCTTCGGTAATGACTGGCACCGAATATAAATCAAAAGACAAAGCCGTTCAATTTGAGATTGTACTTATCGGACAGGTCGTCAAAGACCTAGCAGACAATAAAGAATTAGAGAGCACCATCCAAAGTGCCGAAAAATCGGGTATCAGATTAGTGGTTTGCGAATTTGCGATGAACAAGCTTGGAGTGAAGAAATCGCAGTATCATCCCTCTATCTATACTACGCCGAATGGATTCACCTATCTATTTGGTCTTCAAGAATTAGGTTTCAAGACTATTACATTGTAGCACACTCACACAAACAATAGCGCATGAGAATGCTTATTCAAACCGTCCGCTGTAGTTCTTCATCCACTATAGATGCGACGGTTTGAATTATTTCGTATAAACCGCTCATCGTGTTTTAGTAGCTGATGATTTTCCTTATCTTAGAAACCAGAAACAAAGGAAATGGAAAAGATAGCACTACCTACGGCCGGCCTTGTCGTAATCGATGATAATAAACTACTACTGGGCTATAGCCGTAATAAAAAGGCCTGGTATCTGCTGGGCGGAAAGGTGGATCAAGGGGAGAATTCCCTCGAAGCCTTACTTCGCGAGATAGCAGAAGAGACCAACCTTCGATTAAGCCCCGATTCACTCCAGTTTTACTGTCATATATCTGCCCCGGCCTATGGAGAAAACACCCATATCATTATGGAGCAAGATTGCTTTTTCTATACGCTGAAAGAGGAAATCCAAGCCAGTAGTGAGATCGATGAAATCCGCTTTTTTGATTTCGACACCTATCAAAAAGAGCCGATACAAGTCCCAGGGGTAGTCCTGTTATACCAACGCTTGATCGCGGATGGGTATCTCCATTAATAATAACAGCATATCTAGATCATGGAAGCACTCATTCCTATATTATGCGAAAAATATGGTGTCAGTCCCGAGCTGATAACTCTACTCCTCTCTCGTATGGAAAAGAAATCCTATGGCTACCATGATATCGTCATGGGTCTACAGGAGCGTAAGCAATATTACTATATTATTAATGAAGGTATCTGGCGGGGATATCGTCTATTTGATGGAGAAGAAAGAACCCTTTGGTTTGAGCGCTATGGGGATATCTTATACTCCGAAGCATCCGAAGACTACATTATTGAGTCCATTTCCGACAGCTCTGCTTATGTCATCTCAAAAACCGACCTGGATGCTTTTTGCAAAGAATCCCATGAGATTTCGAATCTGGTTCGTACCATATTAGAGCAATACTACTTTCAGATTACCGAATGGCTGGTCATGCTATGCCAGCCTACCGCCCGTGCGCGCTACCTCACTATACTCGAAAAAGACCCCGAGATTTTCCAACTGGTCCCACAGAAATACATTGCCTCCTGCCTGGGTATGACGCCACAGTCGCTCAGCCGTATTCGAAGGCAGTTGGTAAAACAAAACATTAGTTAACAAATGTTCACGTTTCCCCGTTTTTAAGCTTCTATTTTTGCCATCTGCTTCAAAAAAGAATTAGAACAGATGGAAATGAAAAAGGAACTGCACAACTGGAAAAAGAAATTCGCTATCATATGGTCGGGACAACTGTTCTCTATACTGAGTAGTGCGACCGCCCAATTTGCTATCGTCCTTTGGATCGGAATGGAAACCGGTTCTGCGGAAGCTTTGGCTTATGCTACTATCGCAGGGCTATTGCCACAGATCGTACTAGGACCTTTTGCTGGCGTATTTGTAGATCGCTGGAATCGCAAGTGGACCATGATTGGTGCGGATCTCTTCGTTGCATTCTGCTCCGCATTAATTGCCCTATTCTTTTATCTGGACATCGTCGAGCTATGGGCTATTTATATACTCCTTACCTTACGCTCCATAGGTGGAGCTTTCCACACTCCAGCGATGAAATCGGCTGTTCCCCTCCTTGCACCAAAATCCGCTTTGGTACGTATCGCCGGAGTAAACGAAGTCATCCAATCCATTTCCATTATATGTGGACCTATTCTCGGAGCAATAGGATTGTTGCATTTTGGGATGAGTGCGGTGATGCTATTGGATGTCGTCGGTGCTGTCATTGCCTGTACCGCCCTTGCCTTTGTGCATATCCCCCAAGTAACGCAGGCAGCGCAATCGGCCAAGTCTATCTTGCGGGATATGGCTTCAGGGGCAAGCATAATCTTGAAAAACAAAGGAATATCATGGTTAATGGGCTGTGAGATAGTTATCAATTTTTTTGTTATGCCTATCGTCGCTGTGATGCCTTTGATGACCCTCCAGTATTTTAAGGGTAGCCCGTATCAAGTCAGTTTAATAGAAGGTCTGTATGGTCTAGGTTTGCTTATGGGAGGTTTGGCCCTCAGTTTATGGAATCCGAAGATAAAAAAGACCGTATTGATCGTTTTTGGCTTCTCTGCTCTAGGGATTGCATTAGCAACCTGTGGCGTGTTACCACCAACTTACTTTACCGCCTATGCCACGATGACCATCGTACAAGGGCTGGCAGTACCTTTCTTCACTGGGCCGTACACGGTACTGGTTCAAACACAATTCGAACCTAAATACCTGGGCCGTGTCTTCTCTATATCCGGTAGTATTGTCCAGTTGCCCGCTATGCTCGGGTTGCTTTTTGCCGGGATACTGGCGGATGATATTGGTGTAGAAAAGGTATTTCTTATTGGGGGGATTGTCGTCACAACGACTGCCATATTTTTAAGCTTGATACCCGCCGTACGTCGCTTGGAAAAGGAGCATTAAATGTGATTTCCTTCTGCATGACTGTTGCTTAGAATGCGGTAGAGATGGTGCTACGAGCTAGTGGAGATAGTAGTAAGAAGGCTACTGAAACCGTGTTGAGTCCGAGTCCCCTCCGTGTTGACAGCAAGTATAACTTGCTCCTAGTATGGTGGTGCCTAAGACACAGCTCTCTCAATAGCTTTCGGCACTGCATCTCCCGTATAGCGAAGTACGATATCGGTGCAATATAGGTAGCTGTATTGCGCCGATATTACTTCAGGTTTTTCCCGGCTAGATGAGCAAGATACCTATCTTCAGCGGCATAATCAAACTGTTCAAAGGGATAGGCTGCAAGTTGAGGAAAGGCAGATTCCCAATTCTTTACGCCATACTGCCCTACCAGATTGAACAGATAGCGGTGGATAGAAGATACATAGTCTCTATTTTTCAATCCTGCTCCAACCAATATTCCTTCTGATCGGGTCGTATCTAATACGAACAGTCGCGGTACCGACCATGGAGTCATCCCTATATCTTTAAAATTTCCTTCTCCCTTATCAATAGGTACTAATTTACCATTATAATCGAGGTAGTCAGCTATCGTCTCTCCAATCTCTAGAACAGACAATGGCGAAGCATCCCCCACATTGACTACCTGCGTCTGTTGCAGGCCAACTGCCGCAAGACCGACTTCGGCGATCAAACGTCCCGAAGTCGTATGAAATAGACTCTCTCCCCGGTAGGCTACCGGGATTTGACGTCTTTGGTCGAGCATGCGTTTGACAAACCACCATTCCCTCGGGTGCTGCGAGTAGGCCCCATAAATGGCACAAGGTCTCAAAATCGTTAGGGGATTTCGGCTACCGGACAATAATACTTCCTCCAAGGCAACTTTTCGGGTAGAATAAGTCGCTGGACCAGCTTCTACCGTTGCATTCGTTTCCAAAATAGGTTTATCAAATAAAGGAAAGCCGCAACTGCCAGCTTCGTCCAATGTTCTTCCATGAGCATCCCGGTACACACTAGAGGAAGATAACACGATAAGGCTACTGTAATCAGACTGCATCTCCAGGAGCTGTAATCCCTCCTCTTCGCCAAAAGCCACCAAGTCTATTACCAAATCGGCACCAGCGGACATCATTTTGTCAAACGACGCACGTTCATAGCGGTCAAATCGTAACACTTCGGTCGTCTGTACATCGACCATATAGGGCAATGGGCTTCTGGAAAGTAGGACGACCTCCCAGCCTGCCCTATTCAACAATTGATAAAATGCATAGCCAATCTGTCCTGAGGCTCCTATAATAATGGCTTTCATTCTAATTTATTTTATTTCACATCATTCACCCGTAGCTATAACGCTATATCCAGCCCACCTTCTTCTTCCAAACAACATATCCCTCGTCTTGATTCAGTGCATCGATTTGATCAATCGCTGCGATAGCTTTTATCTCCTGTGCGGTAAGCGCTGGAAGATTCATCCGCGCACGCTCAACGTTCAGTCGCTCTTTGTCTTCCACCGGATAAATTATTCCTCCTTCTAGAAACTGCGTTCCATACCGTTGAGGCTTCTCTTTAAAGACCTGGATCCTATCATAAAGATAAGCGATATTTGCAGGATTCAAATCATCCCGGCAGCTGAGCATCTTCTCATAACAATCCAACATAAAATCCGGTTCGCCAATAGCATGTTGAACAATGAGCCAAGCGTCATCACTTGCTTTTGCTCCTACCTTGGAGATACTGGGATAGCCAATAGTTTTTATTATCTGACGCAAACGCGCGGCGTTGGTACGATGTACAGCTTCCATTTCGGGATGGTATCCGCCCGAGAGTTTCCCTTCTGCCATAAGCCGCTCTCGAGCAAACAAATCCTCATCAGCCATTCGTATCAGCTCATGCGCGAAGGATGTCACAGTACGCATCACGGTATTGTCCTCTCCGGTTACAGATGGGGTAACTATATTCCATTCGCCGAACAAGGTCAGTTTCAACTTCTTTGCAAGGGCTATGGACGCCCCATTATCCAATTGACAGCGATATTGGGGCTGATACCCCATCTTCAATGCGGCCTGAGCAGCAGCCTGTACCACCAAATACGCATACCCCTTACTTCGGTACTCTGAGCGAGTTAGGACACCTATATCGGCAATCTGAAACTCATCGTTCCATGGGTACATGCTGGCTACAGCAACCAGTTTCCCGTCCTCAAAGGCTCCATAAACCAACCAATGGTCCAAAGCAACCGACGCATCGTCCCAATCATTTGGTGTAGCGGCCTGCTCGAAAGCCGAGAAATGTACTGCATCGGCTGCTGTCAAAACTCTAATATTGGAAGGTATAGCAAGCTCCTTAAGCACTGTTTGTTGCTCTTCGTCAACGTAAAACAAATAATCGCCCCCATGAAGAAACACCCCGATTTGTTCAAAGAAGTCGATAATTTTATCGAAATCATACTGACGTAAGTCCTCTGTTTCCAGCGAATTCATTAGCTGTCTGTTAATCACAATCTGCTTATTACCCTCGGGTAGTACTAGGGTCATCAACTGCTCGTCTTCTTCTAGATCATCTTTGACCATAAGCTTTAACCTGGGAGCTTGGTAGACAATCTTTCCAAAAAACTGACGTCTCCAGTAGTTCGTAATAATGGTATCTACCGTCGAGCGTTTCAAATTCTTTTCTTTTAACATATAAATGCTCCTTTGTCTCCTAACCCTAATGATATCCCTCTATGGTTGTCTGATTGATAGGCAACAAACGGCCTGGTTGCACACGTTCTTCTTTGAGATAGCATAGATGCAGGAGAATCGCCACAACAAATAAAATCAGTAAAGCTATAAAAGCACGCTTCCTTTTCATGAGCTTTGATTTAGCAATTAGAGCAATCATACGGGTGTTTACCTAAAATCATAAGGCGATTATTTTACAGTTTCATTGTAAAATTAATCCGAACGCCACTTTTTATCTAAAAAAAAGAACTCAAGCATCAAAAAGAGACTCTAAAACGTTATTTAAAACTTATGAATCCCACAAAACAAGGTAACAATTCTCTATGCTAAAATAACTATCTTTTGGTAGATAGAATAAACAGTACATTTCTAATAATGTGCAATTTGTAAGGCTACCTTACTTACGCTATTGAGGGGGCATTCTATGCTTGTTTAATGACCTAGAAAAGATGGTGTCTTGTTATGGAATCGATAGCCTAAGCCCAACATGAGGTAATTGGGTTCGTGAAAGTCTTTTAGATTATAGCCGATATGCAAGAAAGAGCTTCTGCTGGCACCTATCTTCAAGGCAAAACTCTGGTAGGTGCCATTAAAATCGGCTCCCCGATATAAAACATTCTTTCCCAAGCCGATGCCTATAGTGAATATAGGCATGATATACTCCGCACGCGCGGATATACCCAAGGCAACTTGCTGATTCCAATTGGGCTTGAAGAATTGTTGTTGTGTACCCACGATATAATCCTCCGTATATACATTTGCGCTACCATCATATATCCCATCTAAAGAGAGTCCTGTCCGGAATCGATAACTCACATTGTACATCGGTGCAAAATAGGCTCCCACTACTGGGTATTTATGGGGTGAGGCGACCTGACTACCGAAAGAATATACCCCTTTCCTCCGCCAGGAACCAAAAATGACTACATCATAACTGATATGCTTCGGAAAGGCATGCGCCTGCAAGGTATTTGTCGCTTTCGCCTCTGCTGTTGCTAGCTTAGAAACATCATACTGTAGTCCGATCTTTCCACCCAGCATATTCACACCAGCATTGGGATACTCCGTATTGCCGTTGGAGAAATGGGTAATATCCACGCCTCCTGTCAACGAAAGTCTATTCATTAACCGCCATTTTAGGAACATACCAAGATTGATATAGGCATTCTCGCGCGAACCGACAATTAGATTCTCTGGATTGGTCTGTGGATTATAGGGTTTCCACCCGGTCGAGAGACCGAAATTCCATTCGTAGCCTAATGATAGTCCTTTGCCCAGATTAGCTATCTCCGCATTCTGAAACAAGTAAGTAGCAACTGGACTTCCAAACTCCTGCCCTCCACGAAAACTAAAGTATGCAATACCGATCCCTTGTTCTGTATTTCGAAATACCTCCTTGCCAAGGCTACCAGTGGGTAATCCAAAGGAGTACTTAAGATGTCCCGAAAAAGCACTTCGGATACGTTGCTCCTGTCCGTTATGCTCCTTATAAAATGGAGAAGATGACAAGACTGAGGCAGGCCTGAACTCGACCGCTATATGATGACTATACCCTCCTTTTTCACGGCTTGTACTATCGATGTTGGTAAGCAAATTTTGGCCAAACGCATTTGAAAACGAAAAGGCTAAAAAAAACGGTAGAAAGCATATACGGTTATTCATCAATAATTTGGAGACTATACTATAATTGAATACGATTGTAAAATAATAAAAAAAAATGAACCGTATACTTTTTTGTATTTTTGATTTGGTAACAAAACTAATATCCATATGAAAGCTCTATTAATTGGTGCAACAGGTGCTACTGGAAAGGATTTACTTCATCTATTGCTAGCTGACGATACCTTTAGCCGTGTTGATGTATTTGTACGCAGACCGCTGTCTGTGCAACATGAAAAGCTACATGTACACGTTATCGATTTTGATGCAGTAGAGCAATGGCAAGAGCTTGTCACTGGCGATGTGCTGTTCTGCTCTTTGGGTACGACACTAAAAGTAGCTGGAAGCAAAGAAGCGCAATGGAAAATCGATTATGACTATCAGTATAACTTTGCTAGAGCAGCGCGAGCCAACAACGTCCCTAAGCTGGTATTGGTGTCGGCAGAATTGGCTTCTGCTACCTCTATTTTCTTCTACAACAAAATGAAAGGACAGCTAGAAGAAGCTATACAGGCATTGGATTTCCCTCGCCTAAGTATATTTAATCCACCGGCCTTGATTCGAAAAGATAGCGATAGACCGGGAGAGGCATTTGCGATAAAAATCACAAAGTGGTTCAATAAAATTGGCTTATTGACCAAACAGCGCCCTCTTCCGACCGAAGTACTGGCTCAGGCACTCCTTCATGCTAGTCTGAATCAAAACGAGGGCTTTCATCGTTATGCTGGTGAAGAAATTTGGAAATACGCTACCAGGTAGTCTCTTTTTGCCAAATGACAATTGGCCTTAGTTCAGTGCGTCCTACTTTTGTGCTATAAATCAAAGCACATAAGAAATGGCTAAAATGGATATTCTCGTAGGTCTCCAATGGGGAGATGAAGGAAAAGGCAAGTTTATTGACAGAATATGTCCCAACTATCAAATTGTCGCCCGATATAATGGGGGTGCCAACGCAGGACACACTATATTTTGGAATAGTCACAAGATTACCCTCAAACTACTACCTTCGGGCATTTTTTATTCCCACATCACCAATGTTATCGGTAGCGGCGTCGTAATCAACCCTACACAGCTTAATCAAGAGATAGCCCAGTTGGCGGATATCTATCCTGAGCTCAACATACAGCAGCACCTACTTATCTCCCGGAAGGCACATCTGGTATTGCCTACGGATCAGTACAGCGATATCTACATGGAGGGGTCGGACTTATTCCGCACGATAGGTACTACAAAAAATGGAATCGGTAATGCCTATGCCAACAAAATGCTAAGACAAGGGTTTAGAGTTGGTGATATTTTCGCTTCCGACTTCGCTTCTAATGTAGAGCAGGTCATGCGTCGCGAATACCAATATTTGACCCGCCTAGGGCAGACCTTACCCGACTTTAAAGAAACTCTAGGTATATTCCTAGCGAATATCGAAATCCTCAAAGAGCTGACGATAACCGATACGGAAACCTTTATCAACAAAGCGCTAAAAGAAGGAAAGCCCGTGTTGGCCGAGGGTGCTCAAGCGACTATGCTGGATATAGACCACGGTACCTATCCTTATGTAACTTCCTCCAATACGGTTGCTTCAGCGGCATGTGTAGGTCTAGGGGTTTCTCCCCGTCAGGTTGGTGAAATATTTGGTGTATTGAAAGCTTATAACACCCGTGTGGGCGAAGGGCCGTTCCCTAGTGAAATAATAGGCAAGTTGGGCGACGAACTCCGTATTAAAGGAAATGAGTTCGGTTCCAACACCAAACGCCCCAGACGGATTGGCTGGTTGGATTTACCCGCACTGCAATACGCCATCATGATCAATGGTATTACCCAACTGATAATCACCAAATCGGATGTACTTAATGGAATGGATATTGTTAATGTCTGTACCCATTACGAACTGGATGGAAAACTTGAATACAACTTCCCTACTGCTCAAGATATAAGTCATTTAACACCACACTGGAAAGCCTTCTCTGGATGGAATGCTGATTTTTCGAAAATTAAATCTGCGCAAGAGCTACCCTATGAACTGGCTCAATATCTTCGCTATTTGGAAGTTGAATTGGAGACGCCTATCACACATCTTTCTATTGGTCCTGAGCGGGATGCTATTATCAATTTAAAATAAAGTCGCGCGTATAGTCCCCTACTTATAAGAATTAACAAAGGATTATTTGTAAATTTCATCCTGAAATCAAATACATAACATGAAAGAACTTATTGCTTTTGTTGAAAAGTTTGGAATACTCAATGAACAGGAGAAAAATATCATTGGTAATCTATTCAAACATACCCAGGTTACAAAAGGAGAATACTTTGTAGAATGTGGCAATATAAGCAGACGGATTGCTTTCGTAGAGGACGGCGTATTCCGTTCGGTATACTATAATAAAAAAGGAGACGATTTTACCCGTTATTTTATTTATGAAGGTCGCTTCATTGGTGACCTTCATAATTTTCAACAGCAGGCTCCGTCCGACGACTGTATCGAAGCAGTCACCGACGCGAGCATTTGGTACATCGATTGGGAGAATTTTGCCACGCTAGAGAAACAGGTTAGTATTTGGCCCTTATTGATTAGTAAGCTTTATGCGTTTGTAGCAGAAAGCAAACTAAAGATGGCAAGCACAATGAAAAACCTCGACGCTAGCGAGCGCTACGAGCTTTTCTTAAGGCACTATCCCGGTCTGGCCAATAGGGTACCCCTCAGCATGTTGGCCTCCTATCTCGGTATTACAGCCTCCTCCCTCAGCCGGATACGAAGGACTATAGAGAATTAACACACTATCCAACTATAAATCACCAAGATGAAAAACACCCCGCTATCAGACGAACAAATCACGGCACTAGGCGCGACTCTAAAAGAGCGTTTCGAAAAAAACAAGAATCGTCATCCAACATTGAACTGGGAAGAGGTCTGGAAAAAAGTTAGTTCTGCTCCCGATAAAATGGCCTCATTGTACCAAATGGAAGAGACGGAAGGACAACCTGATGTAATCGGCTACGATGATAAGAAATCAGAATACCTCTTCTGCGACTGTGCAGCGGAAAGTCCAAAGGGGCGTCGGTCTATTTGCTACGACCAGCAAGCCTTAGACTCTCGAAAAGAACACAAGCCCAAACATAGTGCTGTCGCTATGGCAGCAGAAATGGGACTAGAATTATTAACTGAAAGCGAGTATGAGCAATTGCAACTACTAGGTGACTTTGATCTGAAAACCTCCAGCTGGCTACGGACTCCTGATGAGGTGCGGAGTCTAGGGGGAGCTATCTTTGGAGACAAACGCTACAAACGTACATTCATATATCACAATGGCGCAGAATCCTACTACGCCGCCCGAGCATTTAGAGGGATGTTACGCGTTTAAGCTTATTGCTAACATAAGAAGTTTGGGACTATAAATTCTATTTATAGCCCCAAACTTCTTATTCTTAAAAATCATAAGCATCTTCTTTACTCTTTAGAAGTGCTTGATTGCTTTGTATTGCATCCAAGGTATCCTGTGCTAGTCTATCCAATCTAAAACTGATATCATCTGCTATTATTTCATGGCCTCGATAGTGTTTTTCTTCCAGGAATACATATTTAGGCACCACAACAGCCTTCATGT
>JAITLW010000206.1 GCA_031277715.1 Sphingobacterium sp.
CTATCATATATTTAAATATATAAAATTGTATATATAATATAAAAAAAAAAACAAAACCTATATATTTATTTACTGTTGATATTTAAATAACCTCATCTAAAGTTACCTTTTATTAAGTATGGATAATAATACATATAATGATAATAGTTACACTTCAAAACCTTCAGAATCAAACCAAGAATATAGTCATACATATAATGCGGTAAATAGGATTTTAGCTTGTTTTATTTTAAATAAAGACTTACTATCTATTTTATCTTGTTGTAATAGGATCGCTATTTTCGACATATTTATTTTTCTATTGCTCTGTTGGGTAACTGTAGAAATCACTAAAATATAGAGCTGGGAAAAGCCAGATACTTAACGCCTCTTACCAAATGTAATGTTAAGTTGGGATATTTGGAAAGAAGCCTTTAACAAATTGATAGATGCTGACATAGTATACCTCATAAATACAGCAAATCTAAATCGGATATTAGGCAACCGTTAACTTTTTTATTCTTTTCATATAGTTTGTTTTTCGAATAGTAGAGGCATAGGTGCTTGCATTTATGTCTCTCTATTTTGGTGAAATTAATCGCATTTTGAAAAAATATAGCAATATTTGATCTGTAGCTTTATAGATTTGAACATGGCATTACACCTCACATTGGAGAATATCCATAAGCTATATCAGATAGACTCTTCTACAAAAATGGAAGGAATCGTCGTTTTACGTCAGACGAATAGTCCCGATATAGAGATTGGACCTAAAAGTCGTCTATTTGACGGTCTACTGTTGGGCTTTTTGATACGGGGGACGATGAAAGTGCAGCTACACTTTTTGGAATATGAAATCCAGGCTGGTGATATAGCGGTCCTACAGCCTCAATTGATGATAGATACCCAATCATTAAGCTCCGATGCCGAAATCGTTACTATTGGTCTATCGTTGGATTTTATGGCAGGTTTTCCCATGATGCGAGAGCTTGTGATGAACGATCGGGTGCGCTGGAATCCCATCATTAGTCCATCGGAAGAAGAAATAGTGCTCCAACAGGAATTGATAGTTCTCTTAGAGCACTTTTATCAAAAAAAAGAGAGCCGTAAGAAAACAGAAATGCTACAATATCTGGTGGCTACGATGATGTCTATGATAACCGAAAAATATACCGTACTAGCGGATAAAAGCGGTGTAACGAAAAACCGTACGCACGAACTCATCGATGAATTTTATGTGTTGATTTCAAAGTATGCACAGCAGGAGCGTAGTGTGGGATTCTATGCAGACAAATTACATCTGACGCCACAGTATCTCTCTACTTTTTTAAAGGAGCATACCGGCAAGTCGGTCTTGCAATGGGTTGATCAGATCGTGGTGCTCCATGCTAAGACCTTACTTCAATCGACCAGTCTATCCATTAAGGAGATCAGTAGCGAGTTGAACTTTGGAGATACCAGTCAATTTTGTAGATCATTCAAACGGGTGGTAGGTGTTTCTCCCAGAAACTATAGAAATGCAAAGTAGATAGGAAGTCTTAGTAGCTCTACCTTACAAATCGTATGAAAATCCCTTAAAATCGAAAAAAAGTGCTGTTAAACTCTATCTAGATTTACAGCATGAAAAAATCGACAAAAAAAGCAGCTATAGGCTTTATATTTATTACGTTACTGATTGATATAACGGGATGGGGTATTATACTCCCCGTAGTACCTACGCTGATTAAAGAACTCATCGACGGAGATATAAGCCAAGCTGCGACCTATGGTGGGTGGCTTGGATTTGCATATGCTTTCACACAGTTTGTCTGTTCACCTATTGTCGGGAACCTCAGTGATCGATATGGACGACGGCCTATTATTTTAATTTCCCTTTTTGGATTTGCTATCGATTACATTTTTCTAGCTCTTGCACCTTCCATTGGTTGGTTATTTGTCGGTCGGGTTATTGCTGGCGTGACAGGTGCTAGTATGTCTACTGCGAGCGCTTATATTGCTGATATATCGACAGATGAAGACCGTGCTAAGAATTTCGGTATGATCGGTGCCGCTTTCGGCCTAGGCTTTGTCATAGGGCCTGTGCTGGGCGGTGTGCTTGGGCATTATGGCGCTAGGGTGCCCTTTTATGTGGCAGCAGTTTTATGTTTGTTCAATTTCGCATATGGATATTTTATCCTTCCCGAAAGTCTGGACAAAGAAAAACACAGAGCATTTAATTGGAGACGAGCCAATCCGGTGGGTTCATTCAAGTTCTTAGCTAGGCATCCTCAAATAGGAGGGATAATAGCAACTATGCTATTGACCTATATAGGACTTCATGCCATACAGAGTAACTGGCATTTTTACACCATGTATGAGTTTGGTTGGGACGGACGGATGGTCGGTATTTCACTTGGTCTTCTTGGTCTGTTATTGGGATTAGTACAGGCTTTTCTCATACGGTGGACCATGCCACGGTTCGGTGAAGAGAAAAATATATATTACGGGCTTTTCTTTTATGCTTTTGGATTGTTATTATTTGCTTTTGCCGGACAGGGCTGGATGATGCTTGTATTTCTTATTCCTTATAGCCTAGGTGGTATGTGTGGGCCTGCGCTACAATCGATCATTACTAAAAATGTGCCCTCTAATGAGCAAGGGGAGCTGCAGGGAACCTTGACCAGTTTGGTGAGTGCGACCTCTATTGTAGGTCCTCCTGTTATGACCGGTTTGTTTTCCTATTTTACACGGGAAGACGCTCCTGTTCATTTTTCGGGAGCACCATTCTTACTGGGCTCTATATTAATGTTTGTCAGCCTAGCGATTGTGTTTTTTAGTCTCCGAAGACAGAATAGGAGGAGTGATGTTTAATGTGGCTTCAATACGGGCAGTTTGATTTTTTATTTCACTATCTCCCGAATTATCTGTTTCTTTGCATCGATATTTTTAGATATATAGATATGCAAGAGCTTTTCAAAATTTTATCCAATGAACATCGCGTTCTGATTCTTACCTGGCTAAAGAATCCTCACGCTCATTTTTCGGTAGAAGATATTGAACCAGAAGTCACGGATTATGGAGTGTGCATGAGTGTCATCCAAAAAAAGGCAGGGATTTCTCAATCCACAACTTCGACTTATTTGAGTTCTATGGTCAACTGTGGCCTGCTGAAATCTGTACGAGAGGGGCAGTGGACCTATTACAAACGGAATGAGGATCGGATTCAGGAATTAGCATCCTATATAAAAGAGGTTTTATAACCTTTTTTTTAAACATAAACATATCTATAATTCTGAATATCTAAATAAGTAGAATAATTATATATTTAACTAAACACATGACAACAGAATCACCGGCCATTTTCAAAAAACACATCGGATTCAATCGTTTATTCGCCCACAACAGGCTTACTGTAGGAATCTTCCTTCCTCTTGAATTATACAAGGGGGATCTTAGTATTTACAAAAACCATACAAAGCATATACAGCAGATCGATGCAAAGAATTTTGGAGCGCTATGGGTACGGGATATTCCATTGTTTGATCCCAATTTTGGTGATGCGGGCCAGGTTTATGATCCATTTACGTATTTATCCTATTTGGCAGGTATCACAAATAATATCGCACTGGGCACAGGTAGTATTGTTTTACCGTTTTGGCACCCGATATCTCTAGCCAAAGTCAGTGGTTCTCTAGATCAGCTGTCCGGCAATCGGTTGATTATGGGAGTAGGTTCAGGGGACCGGGCCGTAGAATTTCCTGCTTTTGGCGTCCCTTTTGAACAGCGGGGAGAGCGGTTTAGGCAAGTATTGGAAGAGTTCTGGCGCATTGGTTCGGAATCGTTTCCTGCGCTACAATCTGGTCTAACGTATCTCGACGGGGTTGATGTCATCCCAAAGCCAATGTCTGGGCGGGTTCCTGCATTGATCACCGGCGCTAGCCAGCAGTCACTAGACTGGATAGCTAGAGATGGAGACGGATGGATTACTTATCCTGGAGCGACGACAGAGCGGAGTGATACCTTACGGTTGGGGGCTAAGATCAAAGCATGGCGAGACCTCATCCCGAATGGACAGTTTAAACCCCATATGACCAACGAATGGATTGAATTGTCCGAGGATCCTTATTTTCCAAGGACATCGCTCAGGGGCGGCTTTGTTCTGAAGACGGGCAGGAAAGGGCTGATTGACCTATTGGGCGAATGGGAGGATGCTGGAGTTAACCATGCTGCATTAGGACTACAGTTTAGCACGAGACCATTGACTGAAGTAATAGATGAGCTTGCAGAAGAAGTATTACCGCATTTCCCGTCTTTGGTCGTGTAGATAAGACAACTTCTTTTTGTTTGACCACTTTTTTCTGATGATTTGCCCCGCTGATTAGCGGGGCTTTTATAGTATTAAAATAAGATGTTTTGAATAAAGGAGGGATGGTCGAAATTGTGTCGTTGTGTTTTTTTTGTTTCTGCTTATTTTTAGCGAAGTACCAATGTGGATATATTGAGATAAGCTAGGTCGTACTTGTATTTTTATTTTTTCGCATGAGTCCGGATATCAATACAATGGAGTAAGCAAACATTAACCAGGCGCCAAAGGTTTTACTGTACATTTCGGGCATATTGGGAAATACGGTTTCAAAAAACTGTATACACAGGGTATCCATTAGCATTCCCGGTAACACCATAATAGCCGCAGATTTTATGCTTTCGAGATTGCCCAGCTTGAATTTATTAAAAAGAAAAGTAGAAATAAAACCCAGTGCCGGAATGAGCAAGATGTATAGGCTTATCATTACCGATACGTTTTCTACGATAAAAAAATGCTGTCCTGCAACTCTAAATACTATTGTTGCTGATAACCATATCAGAAAACCTACGATAAAACTAACAAGCAGATAGTTCTCTTTACATTTTTTCATTATTAGTCAATTGGTTTTTTAGTAAAATACGTTCGACTAACTCTCCCAGGCAATATCTTTTTCACCATCAGTATCGATAGAAATTGCTAAAATTTGATCAGATATTTCGTTATTTATAACATAATCCGCTACAATGGAGTTGTCATGAAAAG
>JAITLW010000322.1 GCA_031277715.1 Sphingobacterium sp.
CAGAATCACGGTCATACAGACTACCAGTATCGTTGGCAAAAGCCTGGGGACGAGTTATGGACTGATGTTCCCGCATTTACCTATCCAAATAATTCAGCTGGCAGTGATATGTATCGTAAATCCTCCGTTTTGGTAGAGGACGCCGGTCAGATCAAACTGCGGGATATACAGATAAGCTTGCAACTACCTTCTTTAGCTAGGTTCGGATTAAAAAATATGCGTGTATATGTCTATCTCCAAAATCTGGGTACGATATGGCGTGCCAACAAAAACGGGATAGATCCTGAATATGGAAACAATTGGTATCCAGATCCTATGATGACCTCTATGGGCGTGAATTTTAACCTTTAACTCGTATAAAAATGAAAATAGTACTATATCTATTTGCAGTTACTTTGCTGACCTTAAGTGCCTGCGAAGAATTTTTAGAAAAGAAGCCCGATATTAAATTGGTGGTTCCTAAAACATTGGATGATGCCGATTTGTTGCTCAATAATTATAATTCGCTGAACATGTACTATCCGGTGTTTGGTGAAATTGGAACGGATGATTATTACCTAACAGAGGATCGTTGGGAAGGCATAGGCAACTACGACCAGCGTATGGCTTATATTTGGGCGGATGAACCTTATAGGGATGCCATGCAGTGGCAGCGTCCATACAAAGTGGTATATATAGCCAATCAGGTGTTGGATATCCTGAAAAGTGTAGATAGAAATGATGGAAGATACAATCGCATATATGGAGGAGCACATTTTTACAGAGCTTTTGCTTTTCATCAACTGGCAGAGATCTACAGTCCCGCATACACAAGTCTGACCGCGGCTCAAGAGTTGGGTATTCCTTTGCGGCTCAGCCCTGATATGGACCAGAAGTCTGTACGTCCCTCACTAAAAGATACCTATGAGCAGATTATATGGGATCTTAAAGTCGCAATTTCGTCTCTACCCGGACAGGAAAGCATCAAGGGTAGACCACACAAAGCAGCTGCTTATGGGGCATTGGCAAGAGTATATCTTGATATGGCTGATTTTGACTTGGCATATCTTTACGCAGACTCCTGTTTGCAGTTGAATCCTACGCTATTGGATTTTAATAAATTGTCGCTGGATGCCGAGTATCCGTTTACTAGATTTAATGTTGAAGTATTATTCCCTGCACTAGCTACGATAGGGTATCCAATGGGCGCTACTACTGCACTCATGGATACGTTATTGTATGATTCCTATTCGAACAACGATCTACGTAAACGTGCATTCTTTAAGTTAAATGTTGACCCGTTGGATTCCTACTACTTTAAAGGAAGTTATGATCAGAGCAACACCTTGTTTTTTGGCATTACAACGAGTGAGATTTATTTGATCAAAGCAGAAGCCGCTGCTCGGATCGGAAATATCGCTGAGGCGAAACTGTCGTTAAATGAATTGCTAAAATCCAGATGGGACAGGGATGTTGTATATATACCGGTCAACGAATCTAATAGTGAGCAGCTACTTCGAACTATTTTACATGAGAGACGTAAGGAATTGGTGTTCAGGGGTAGGCGTTGGTCAGATCTAAAGCGCTTGAATCTCGACCAAAGGTTTCAGCTGACATTAACACGTATCGTAGGTGATAGAACATACACTTTAGCTCCTAATGACCTTCGATACGCTTACCGAATCCCTGATATGGTGGTCGAACTGAGTGAAGTAAAACAAAATAAACGCTAACCGCATATAAAGCAAAATCATGAAAAATATAAAACTATTCATTTTATTCATTTACATCTTTAATGTTATTCTTCTGCAAGGACAGAAAGCTAACGCAATAGACCTTTCGCAAAGGCTACACGTAGGTGACCAATTTACCCCACCAAGTTCTGTAAAACTTATGAGGGGAATGGAGACTAAGATCAATTGGAAAGCGCTGGAAGATAAGGTGGTGCTACTGGATCTTTTTGAGACTAGCTGTGGTACCTGTATACAGATTATGCCTCACTTGCAAGAGCTCGAGAAGAAGCATAGCGATATCTTTAAAGTACTTGTGGTTACGCCGCAAGACAAGCAAACAATAACAGAATTTTTTAAGAAAAACCAATACTTGAAAGAGCATAAGGTAAATCTATCCGTTATTTATGCAGACAATTACCTACGAAAACTATTCCCATACAAAAGCATTCCACAAGCTATACTATTGTATAAGGGTAAGGTGCAGGCTATTACCTCTTCGGGGTTTGTAAATAGTGAAAATATACAGAAACTTTACAAAGAGGGAGAAATAGCACTCCCTTTAAAGGACGATTTTGGTAAAGCAAGCTTAATGACTTATGGTAGCATGGATAATGTAGGGATCAAAGCAGGAGTTGTTTTCTCGGGATATCAGGACGGTGTAAACTATCAGTCCTGGAAATTTGAAATCGATAGTGTAACAGGTTTATATCGGTCTTCGACTGTTAACTCAAGCGTCTATACTGCGTTATTAGGGTTAATATCCAGAGCAAACTTACTTGATAAATTTTACGTCCCACGATTGGATAAAGTGATATGGAAGGTAAAGGATTCAACTATCTATCATAATTTTTCGGAAAAACCGACCGAGGTATGGTTGGTCGATAATGCTATTTCTTATGAACGTCATGATCGTATCCAGCGGCCAGATTCGATGCAGGTGCTGGATATTATGAAGGACTTTGAGCGACTTTATGGCGTTAGTGCATATATGGCCAAGAGGGTAATGCCCTGTCTCGTATTAAAGCCTTGTCCTGTCGTATTATCAAATCAAAATGACAAAAGCGAAAAGTTGACCTATGTGGGGTCGAAAGTGCTTGCTGGTTTTTTAGATTATGTCAATAGGTTTCCTCCTGTGGTTGATGAGGTGAATGTAGATACAAAAATACTTCTGGAGGGATATGACACAATAGAACATCTCAATAAGCAGCTCGAAGGGTATGGTATTCGTGGGGAGATTGAAAATCGAGAAATCGATGTAATGATCGTAGAAGAAGTTGATCAATAAATGCAAAAGGGTATGGTCTCATCAACCATACCCTGACTTTATCAAGAGTAAACTCCTTGACTAAGGCTGCTAAACTAGCGTTGCTTTAGTAGGACTTTATTAGTGACATTTGATTGGTTCTGCAAAGCGCGAACCATCTCGACGAGAATTGTGCTGTCGAGAACAGGTTGAGTACCGCCACCATCATCTGCGCGAATCGCACAAAGTTGCTCAAGAGGAGCAGAACAATCCGTAGGTTCGGATGCGCCAAACTTTGTATAGCTTGATGGGTTACCTGGGTCAGTACCTGTATAATGAAACCATTGTAGTGCCATAATACTTAAATTACGTTACTTAGATTTATCAATTACTCCGTATCCACTGCTTATTAACTTAAGATCTTACAGTCGTAACCGATCTAATTGCGTCCAATTTTTCTGATCAGTCATGGGCCCTTTCTTTGCCTCTCCCGAGGACTTTGCTAAAGATGACGTCAGGACTCCTTATTGGTCATCTCGTTAATGTCTTACCGCCTCACGGGTATACCGCAAATCTACGCCGTATCCGTTTGAAGATCGGCCGGTAGCAATAGCCTCGATCTCCGCCACCTAGGCACGGCATAGGGTAGGTCTGCCCCCATGAGGGATGGCCTATAGCTGCGGAGGCTATCCGCAAGGCGCTGTGTGTACCTGCTTGTGCTGTATCCGATGGATGATATGTCGCTACTGCTGTCATTTTTTTGTGTATCTGTTTTGTTTCTTAATGATGATACTAAGTTCGGGCGTATAGGACGGATTGGAGTTGTAATTTTCCTATTTAAAACTTGTGTTTTTTCTATTTGAAAGTTGTAAAATTTATAGTTTACTGAAATAACTGGCATCCATATTCAGATAAGAGGCGATACTTTTGCTCTGAAGGCGCAATGCAATGTGTTTGTGCCGCTCGTAGAATTGTTGTTTTGCCTCCCGCGCTGGCAATAATAAGAGTTCGGTGCGTGCCAGACGCTGGTAAGCCCAGTAAAGTAACATCTTGTGGTAGGCGCTGATAAGATTGAGGTTGTTACTCTTACTCAGGATATGGACGACATCGTCATGCTGTATGTAGTAAATGCTGCTGTCTTCCAGTGCTTGTAGGGCGTAAGCACTATTGCGTGCCGGATAGATGGCAATATCCATTCGGCTATAAAATGTTCAATGGTATTGCTGTCATTGTTTACTTTGGCCAGTAGGCCTTTGCTTATATAGATCAGGTCATCTTCATCGAGCATCAGCGTCTGACCTTTACGCAAATCGCGCTGCTTCAGAACAGTACATATCTGCTGTCGCTGTTCGGGAGAGGTACCGATATGCTGGTCCAAATGTCTGAAGTCAAAATCTGTCATAATCAGAAAATAATTGATTAGTCAGATAACCGTACTGGTTTTCGGCTCAGTACGGCTATCTTTCTGATCTGTTATGCTTCCTTATCTGTACTGTATACGGATGGATACCTGCTGGTTTTCGCTTATATCCTGCGATTGTACATTCTGGGAGGTGGCACTCATTTTCTCAATCAGTACATCCTTGGGCGATTTCTCGCTAAGGTTTTGCATCGAACTTTCCTGTACCTGCTTGTCGAAGAGGACGAGCTGTCCGGAATCCCAGCTGTCAGCTACGGCATCGGCAATCTGTTGCTTGAAGGTAGGGGATAGGGATTCTAGCTGTACCTGTTGGTCAGTACTCATCTCGAAGGTGTCGAGCATCCATCCGTCTAGATTGGTACGGATGTAATTGGTCACGATGAGCCTCACGGCTGAGCTTAGATTCAGCACATTGGCCTGTACATTGGAGAAGCCCGCGTTGTTGAAATTCTGTTTCATGTTTTTTTTAATTTAAATTGTTTACTTGAAATTAAAAGCAGAATTCCTGTGCTACAAGGCTTTGAGACACGAAACTTGGCGAAGTACACGATTTTGCACCTCAGTTTTGGAACTTTATCCGCTTTAGTGCTGTATCGCCATACGCGGGATGTGGTTATGCAGTCTTTTCGCCGCCGCCTTGAGGTGACAATATTTTGTTGTATTTCTATTTTTTTGTACCTTGACACTTCCAGTTCTAGACCGATACTAATTTTAAACGACTATAAATGAACTTATTTCCCCCTGGTAGACTCGTCGCCATTGGCCGAAGTTTACGTCCTGTTATAGGCCTATTTTTGCGTGTACTGCTTGTCGTCGTAGTAGCTTTGGCGGTGGCCGTGATCGTAAACCTGAGGCATTCGCTGATTGGGCCGGATCTTAAGGTGGGACCGGGGGTGATCCTGCTGTTGCTGGGATCGACAGTGATGCATATCATCTATGCATTTGGAGTGTCGGCGGTATACCGCTTGGTATTTGATAGGCCTAAGGTGGAGCGCACGAGAGGACGGAGCGCACTCTATATTGTAGGGGCGATAGTACCTGCGGTATTTATGAATCTGCTACTGTTGCAGATATTGGTCTTTTCGGATTTTGGTACGATCTTCCGGAAAACCTATTGGCTGGATGATTTCCCTTTCTTTTTTGTACCTCTACTGGCTTATGTGCTAGCGGTACTGTACTGGCCACCTGCCCGTCTCTATATGCGCAAGCATATTACGGACAAGGAGATACGGGCGACGACTTACCTAGACTCCTGGCTGAAGAGTCGCAAGATGTTTTTTTTGATGAATTATCTGGATTTGGTCTATGGATCGTCTGTCATCTATCAGGACAGTAAGGTGGATGTCTTGATGATTTCCTTAGAGGGTGGCGTGTATTTCTTCATCCTGCGCGATGGTACTAAAGTGGCGACTTCGCTCAACTCGGTGGATATCGAGAAATGGCTGCTGAGCAATTGGTTCTTTACGGCAAGCCGTTGGACTTATGTCAATATGCTGTACGTTCAGGTGCCTGAAGCGAGTGATAAAGTCCTGAAACTGACACATTCGGTGAATGAGAACATTAGAGATAAAAACAATTATGCAAAGATCAGTTCGGGATTGAATGTGAATCGTAAGCAGCAGCATAAACTGGGGGCATTTTTGCTCGGCAGGAAATCGCTGCCGCACGAAGGCTGGGATGAGATGATCGGGCTATAAAGACATTGTATGTTTATTATTTATTGTTAACTGGCTGTATAGGAAGGATGCTAGCATTAGTGTCTTTCGGGTTTTTCGGTTTATGGCCCCTATTTATGGATTAACCATGGAACAGCTTCCTAAAGAGATCGCTATACAACTAGCCGAAATAAATAACTATGCGCGCGAGATGCGTGACTATATGCTGCAGATACGGGATTGCCTGACCGCAGACCATGTTGCGCGCGGTCCTTCGCTTCGTGACCAAAAGCTACTGGATATGGAGCAGGTGCTGGATATACTGCGTATCGGCCGCTCGACCTATTACCGCTTTGTAAATGCGGGCAAGCTGGTGCCCCGCAAGATTGGCGAACGCCACTGCTACTATCTCGAAGACCTGGAGGATATGATCCAGGAAAGCAGACGCCGGGGCAGAATCTAATCCGATTTTAAAGACTTATTGTTCGACAGCTCTTCGATACGTGTTCGGGAGCTGTTCGACTATTGTTCGGGACTGCTTCGGGAGAGCTTCGACAAAGGTTCGGGTGCTGTTCGACTGTTGTTCGACACCCACCCGAAGGCCACTCGAAGCGCTGTCGAAGGCCAGTCGAACAAGGGGGTGCCGAGTCCCGCCCTGTAGCGGTATCGGCCTCCTGATGGGGATGCTAGAGTGTTACAGGTACAGCATATCGCAAATAGCGGTTAATAAAAGAAGGCCTGCATTGCTGCAGGCCTCTCAACAGGTCATTGGTTTTAGAGTTTCTGATGTGGTCCGCTCACACTTGTATGGCGACACTGCCTACTGCCAGTCCAATGTATCTTCTATGGCAGGACCTTTTTTAATCTTTTCTTTTATAGCCTCGATGGTTTTATTGTACTGATCGACGGTTTTCTGGTCGGCCCCGATCTGTAGATCTTTGCACCATTGGATTGCCTGGGGCAAGGCTTTGGGATCGCTGCAGTACATCTGGTACTGGGTGATCATCATGTCTTTGAATGTAGTACCGGATCTACCTTTTAAGATATTGTAACGGTAGATGGCGTTGATTTCATCCCCCATTTTACTCCAGTCTTTAAACTTGTACTGCGCAGGCACAAGATAGCACAGCCACTCTGATGCTTTGGGATGGTCGGATTTGCTCAGATAGGCCAGAAGGCTATTGTAGGTACTGTCTTCAAGGGGATTGCTGTGCCCGTATAGATACTTGATACTGCTCATCCCGTATAGCTTGTTGATCTTGCCCTCGATTTTACCCTCGCCAAACAGTTTGATAAACTCCGCCCGGTGATCCATCATATACAGCATTTCCCGGCCCGCGGGATCTTCGGCGTATTTGAAGAAAATAGGAAAGACTTCCGGTTTCTTGAGATTCTCCAGCGGCCCGGCCAGGAAGTCTCTGGAAACATGGTTCATCTTTTGTACCTCGCCGGCATTGTGCAGCACCTCCATATAATCCAGAATAAAATCGGTAGAGCGGTCTCCGCTGTCATAGCGGGCATCCATGGCGATACTGTTCTTCTTGGGATCGATACCGCGGCGGAATCTGGCCATCAGTTCGTCGCCCTCCATCTTGCCGTACATGCGGTGCATCAGCTTGCCTTCCTGATCCAGGATGAGGAGTACGGGCTCGCCCACGACATGGTATACATTCTGCAGCCGTCTTTTCTCTTCGCCGGTATTGTAATCGACAGAAACAAAACGGGCATTGATAAAATCGGCAACACTGTCCAGTGTAAGCACTTTTTGCTTGATGTAGAGACAGGGTTTGCAGGTGATGGAACCAAAGTCCAGGAATATCAGTTTGTTCTCCGTTTTGGCCATCTTAAGGACCTCGCCGAAAGGGAGGTTTTCCTTTAGATTGACCTTGCGGTTCTGGGCACTTATGCTAAGGGTGAATAGATTTAGAAAAATGCTAAATGCTATGATTAATTTATAATACGTTCTCATGTTTTTGGAATTATAACTGTTCTGAAAATCTGAATCCATCTAGACAAAAATAGGGCGGGGTATTCATTTTGCCTGCTGTCTTGTCGGAGGAATCGAGCTGAAATAGAATTTTGTCCACTTTTCCTAAACTGCTTAGCTCCATAGGCATCCAGTCGACAACGGTGAAGTTGCGCAGGAGGGCATCGGAGCGGCGGTCTGCCAGCAGGTATTCCACTTTAGCGGTTTCTACATCGTTCTGGTAGCCTGTGGCAATGACTTTGACATAATCCTTGGCCGTGACATTGAGGATTCTTGTACCCGG
>JAITLW010000337.1 GCA_031277715.1 Sphingobacterium sp.
TTTGCTTTTTGACAGTTCTATTCCTGCGACCATATTGTCGATAGACTTTTGCCCAAACCGTTCGATGGTAACCAGTTCATCCCGTTTGTCCGCAAGCGAATAGATATCCGAGATTTGACGGAGTAGGTTAAGCTTATGGAAGGTCACAATAGTTTCAGCTCCCAAGCCTTGTATGTCCATCATTTTACGTCCTATGAAATGTTGGAGTTTCCCGATTATTTGGGGCTCACAACCGTCTTCGTTAGGGCAGTAGTGCACCGCTTCACCTTCTTCGCGTACTAAAGTAGTTCCGCATTCCGGACAGTGATCCGGATAGTTGATAGGTAGCGCTTCAGGCCTTCTTTTTTCCATATTCACACCAACCACCTTAGGGATAATCTCACCGCCTTTCTCGACATAGACTGTATCACCTTGATGTAGCCCCAATCTCTCGATTTCATTTGCATTGTGCAGGGATGCTCTTTTTACAGTAGTTCCTGCCAGTACGACAGGAGCAAGGTTGGCCACTGGTGTCACAGCACCGGTACGTCCAATCTGGTAAGTGACCGCTTCCAGTATGGTCTCTGCCTGTTCGGCCTTGAACTTGTAGGAAGTCGCCCAACGTGGAGATTTTGCTGTGAATCCCAGTTCCTCTTGGTAGGCGTAATCGTTTACTTTTATAACTATTCCATCAATGTCGTAAGTCAACTGATGGCGTGCGCTATCCCAATAGTGGACAAAGTCAAGCACCTCTTGGATAGAATTACATAATTTACTATTGTCCGAAACTGGAAAACCCCATTCGTGTACAGCTGAAAGGCTCTCCCAATGGGACTGATAGGCCCTGTTTCTGTTTTCCATATATAGAAAATAGAGGAAACAGTCCAGCGGACGTTTAGCTACTTCAGAAGAATCTTGTAATTTCAAGGTTCCAGAAGCGAAGTTTCGAGGATTGGCGTAGGTTTGCTCTCCATTTTCCTCCCGCTCTTTGTTAAGCCTCAAAAAGGCAGATTTATGCATGAAAATCTCTCCTCTAATTTCGAAGACCTCAGGGTATTGAAGATTTGATTTGAGCTGGTGGGGGATACTCCGGATAGTACGTACATTGTTCGTAACATCGTCACCCTGTATACCATCGCCACGCGTCACTGCTTGGGTCAACTTACCATTCTCATAGGTTAGCGAAATCGAAAGACCATCAAACTTGAGTTCGCAGACATACTGTACGCTATGTCCAATAGCCTTCTGTACGCGTTCATCAAACTCTATGAGTTCTTGCTCACTATAGGTATTACTCAGCGACAGCATAGGCCACTTGTGCTGTACTGTATTAAACTTGGAGGTGATATCGCCTCCGACCTTCAGGGTTGGTGAGTTTGGGTCTCGATATTGTGGGTAAGCAGACTCTAAAGCTTCCAGTTCTTTTAGTTTCTGGTCAAAGTCATAATCTGATATTGCTGAATTTGCCAATACATAATATTGGTAATTGTAGGCATTCAACTCAGCTGTCAATTGTTCTATTTTCGTTTGGATATCCTGCGACATATGCAACGAAATTAAGAAAAATTGAAGGTCTAATATAATTTTGGAACAATATTTTAATCCGGTTTATTCCAAAAAAAACAGATTGCATTTTAGCTATTCGCTATTTACTCTTTAAATAAAAATTATTCGTAGGTAAGTCCGAGAAATACTGCATTTTGTTCATGTAAAAGTCCCAAATTATGCATTTTTTATAAAGTCCATGTTTGTTGTAATACACTGGATTTTTTTTCCTTTTGGACGCATTTTTAAAGAAGTTTAGGAAAAAGTACTGGTGTGATCTACTTACGGCCCAAGCATCTTTCGGTTTTCCTTTCACCAGGAAATGCAGTAATGCGAACAAGTCTAACCAAAGGCGTGCAAAAATCGCCCATACGGCCATACCGAAAGTAAGATTCTTTTGCAACATGACCAGGCTATTTCTGAAGTTGAGATAGGTCTTCTGAGGGTTGCTGGTATTTAATGTCCCTCCACCGACGTGATAGACGGTGCTTTGGGGGCAGTAGCCTATCCGGTATCCCAGTTTCTTAAGGCGCCAGCACAAGTCTATTTCTTCCATATGAGCGAAGAAATCTGCGTCAAATCCTTGCACTTGTTTCCAGGCCTCCGATTTAATAAATAAAGCCGCTCCAGTAGCCCAAAAGATTTCCTGCTCATTGTCGTATTGTCCCTTGTCCAGTTCGACCGAATGCAATATGCGGCCTCTACAGAAAGGGTAGCCATAGGTATCCATATAGCCACCTGCAGCTCCTGCATGTTCGAAACTTTCCTTTTTATGGAAAGAACGAATCTTAGGTTGTGCTGCGGCAAAATCTTCCCTAAGCATCATTTCGATAACCGGTTCAATCCACGATGGACTCACTTCGACGTCCGAGTTCAGGAGTACGTAATAAGGAGCGTCTACCTGTTCCAGGATTTTATTGTACCCACCAGCAAAGCCAAAGTTTTCTTCGTTCTGAATAATCCGAATCTGGGGGAAGTTCTCCTTTACAAAAGAAATCGAATCATCCGTCGAAGCATTATCTCCGATTATAAATTCGATATTAGGATATGTACTGTTATATACAGAAGGCAAAAACTTTTCTAAGAAATATTTGCCATTCCAGTTTAATATTACAACGGCGACCTTAGGGTACTGTGTCATGCTTTATCTTTTCTCTGTCTTTTCCATCGATTGTGGGACCACAGCCAATACGGAGGTTGCTCACGGATGATCTGCTCCGTAAACTCGTTATGTATTTTGGTTATTTCGTGGTCGCCATAATTAGACGGTGTTTCTACTAAAGTGGTAAATTTACAAAAATAATATCCTCTTTTTGGTTTTCTTCCGATATGACAAAAAACTACAGGATTGTTTGTCATTTTAGCGATTCGCTCGGTGCCAGTATATACTAATGTTTCCTGATTTAAGAAGGTCATAAAGTAATCCGAATCCTGATATAATGGAGTCTGATCGGCAACAAACATACTAATATGAGGCGTGTTTTTTAGACGGACGATATGTCTCAAGATTTGCTTCATAGGGACCATCGTCGCCCCAAATCGGGTGCGGACTCCATTGTAAATCTGATTAATATCGTTGTTATTTAAAGGTTTGTAAATGACGAGACGCTCATAGTCGGTCATCAGCGATAACCGGTGTATTCCCAGCTCCCAGTTTCCATAATGTGCAGTGACACCTATTACGGCCTTGCCCGCATCAAAGTGTCGGTATATTTCTTCGGGGTTGAGGAGTTCGATACGCTCCTTTACCTGTTCGGGTTTGATACTGAACATTTTTATAACCTCTACAATAATATCCGGAAAGTAGCGGTAGAATTCATTTGCAATCTGCTTTATTTCTGCTTCCGACTTTTCCGGGAAGGAGTTACGGAGGTTCTTAAAAACAACTTTCTTCCGATAGCCAAGTAGGTGATAGATTAAGACATACAATACATCTGAGATGCCATACAACATCCAAAAAGGCATTCTGGACATCGCCTGCAAAATAAAATGTAGTATACTTTTCTTCATTCGTAAATTGTTGTCTTTTAAATAGCCTCATGGAATACCCCGTGTATTTTGTCCCGTTTCTACAGTTCTTTCTACATGGATAGTTCGCTCGCCGAGGTGGTGACGTTTTCGTTACGCAAACTTATATAAAATGCTTAGCATTCGCGAATACCTAGTCAAAAAAGACGTAGAATAAAGCATGGAGAAATCCGCTTACTGCGTTTTTGTGTCGGAAATATGCTTTAATAACGCTATTTTTGTTGCCGAATCCAAAGTTAGTTTTTAAAATATGTCAATTCCAGTCCTGTTATCTGCAAATTATCTTCCTCCAGTGTCGTATTTTCACGCTATTGCGCAAAATCCGGGTACGGTTCTTATCGACCAGTACGAGCATTTTCCAAAGCAGACCTATAGGAGCAGGACACATATCGCAACAGCGAATGGAATTTTGGATCTTATGATTCCGATACAACATGGCCGTAAGGAACATGTTGCCATGAAGGAAGTCAAGATTAGCTATGACCACGATTGGCAAAGGCTACACTGGTCCAGTATACAGACCGCTTACCGTAGCTCTGCTTATTTTGAATACTACGAAGATGAGTTTGCTCCATTTTATGAGCGCAAGTTTGATTATCTTTTTGATTTCAATTTGGAACAACTTCAATTGACCCTACAGTTGTTGAAGTTACCCAGAGAGCTACAACGGACGGAAGCTTATACGAAGAATTATGAAGGTCTAGACTTTAGAACTTCAATTCACCCGAAAAAGCCTTCGGTGTATGCTAATCCTAAAGCGTATTATCAGGTATTTGAAGAGCGCACAGGGTTTCAGCCCAATGTTAGTATCATAGACTTACTTTTTAATCAAGGTCCGCAGAGCAAAATGTTCTTGTAGTCCGTAAAGATTCGAGTAACTAAATCTACACCTTTCGAAAAACTATAAAGGGATATCATTGTTATAGTGGACGTACGATGATACGAACCTTTTAACACATAACAATGAATCGAACTTTCTTAGTATTAGTAATGGTGTTTCTGTACAGCATGGTATTTGCGCAATCTGGAGCAGACACTATCCATTATAAAAAGGTTTACTATTTTGCCGGAACAGGATTAGGAATTCCCTTGGGAAAGACGAGAGATGTGCTTTCGCCCAAGCTATTTGTCGGTAGTATGGGATTGGATATCACCCTGAATAATCCAAAGTATTATTTATACCCCGCATTGTATTTATTAGCATTCAAGTATGACCAAAAGGCGCAGGACCCCGAATTCAATACGATAATAAAAAATGGGCTTTCCAATTTCTATATGTTGAGTTTGGCGGCGGGAACGAGAAGGCAGTTTGAACGGTTGAATACTTACATCTATCTAGGCCCTACAATTGGCCTGGTACATGAACCACGATCCAATCTCGTTGGCAATGTGGTCAATATCGAGTATTTAAAATCCATTGCATTTGGCACCAAACTGGGGGTAGGTGCTGACTACCGTTTTAGTGGCTTTTTTATTGGCACGGAGGTAGGATATATGTACAATGTAAATAGGGTGCAGAAACAACCTTTTCACGCTTTAACATTGATGGTTGGCCTCAAATCGGATATAACCCGGCTGAGCGATAAGGTAGTCGATATTTTGGCGCCCCATTAAAACTTCCAGATGCTTAAGAATCGTATAATTTGATTAAGCTAAATGATGTTAGTTAAAAAATGTTAACGACTCCTGAAAGATATACTTTAAGGAGTAAAATGACGTTTTACAGGTGAATATAACATTCATAATTTCATAATTTAGGTTAATAATTGGTTTGGTAAATCCTGAAGTTCCCCGCTTCAGGATTTTTCTATTTAGTGACGTTTTGTCATCCGATGCGAAGGTGGGGAGCGCATTTCCTGTTTGTCAGTCCTGCCAAAATGATGCCGAGGAAATTATGAAAACAACAACAGGAGAAATTTTATTTATCGAAGCGTAATATTTTTTTGTTAAAATAGTGTTAAAATTCGATTATGTTATGAGTTTGGTACCTCATTTGCATTAGTTGTAGTGAATATAAAATTCATAATTTCATATTTAGGTTAATAATTGGTTTGGTAAAATCCTGGAGCTCCCCGCTTCAGGATTTTTTTTGAAACGCCCTATTCTTAACGCCCTTGCGCAACCCGTATTTCCTGTGATAGATCAGCAGTATTCGGTGTCAAAGTTAGAAGCTCAGCCTAGTGATATCCCACGTAGCGGTATCGAAAATCAGGAGCTGGTTCTTCGTTGGGCTGCTTCCGGTTATTATTTTCAACGTCTCCTGCACCATCATCAGTCCGAGTATTCCGGGCACAGTATTCAATACCCCATTCTCGTCACAACTCGGCACATCGTCTGGATGTGGTGCAGAGGGAAATAGGTCCCGAAGATTTTTAGATCCTTCATGATTGAAAACAGCGAGCTGTATTTCAAAGTTGAGTACCGAACCGTACACCAAGGGTTTGTTCTGTCGGACACAGGCATCATTGATAGCATATCGACTGCTAAAGTTGTCCGTGCCATCGAGTACAATATCATATTCCGAGACATAATCGTCCAGATTTGCCGCTGTTACTTTAGCGATGATGGGTTCAAACTTGACTTCTGGATTAAGCGCTTCAATGGCTTCTGCCGCCGAAAGGACCTTGGGCATCGCCAGGTTTTTCTGCCTATGTATCACTTGCCGATGTAGATTGTGGATTTCCACCTGGTCAAAATCGATGCAAGCAATCGTACCTACCCCCGCGGCGGCAAGGTAAAGCAGGATAGGGGAACCTAGTCCACCAGCACCGATTACAAGGACACGGCTTTGGCATAGCTGTACTTGTCCAGCTATACCTATAGGAGCGAAGGATATTTGCTTTTTATAGCGTAGTATTTGTTCTTTTGTTAGCTTCATATCGGGATAATTTCCATTGCTTAATACTCAATCTGCCAGTCTTTCCATACGGGTTGATACCCTTTTTTTGCAATCAGGGATGCTATTTCCGCTGGAGGACGCTCGTCGCTGATTTCAAACTGCTCCAACGATTCTGGAGCGATAACATAGCCCCCGGGGTTGGTTTTGGACCCGGCACTCATTGCGGTGACTCCCAATGGGATGATATGGTCCCTAAATAGAGGATGCTCCCGTGTCGATAGCGATAGCTCCAAATCCGGATTCCAGATTCGATAAGCACATATCAGTTGCAGTAAATCATCGTCCCGCATGAGAAAATTAGGTTCGACCGTTCCGGTAGCCGGACGCAGTCTCGGAAAGGAAACACTGTATTTTGTACGCCAATAGTTTTTCTGCAGGTAATCGATGTGCAAAGCGGTAAAGAAGCTGTCTACACGCCAGTCCTCCAGACCAAGTAATACCCCGAGCCCAATCTTATGCATACCTGCTCTACCGATTCGGTCCGGAGTCTCTAAGCGATATTGAAAATTAGATTTCTTTCCCTTGGGGTGATAGGTTTTGTACACCTCTTGATGATACGTCTCCTGGTACACCATGACCGCATTTACCTTCGCCTCGTGCAGCGCCAGATAGTCTTCGTAATCGAGGGGTTGTACCTCTATAGAGATTTGGGAAAATAGGGAAGTCAGTTGCTCTACCGCTTGTAGAAAGTAGGCCGTACCGACGGTGTGGTTTGATTCGCCTGTCACCAATAAGGCGTGCTGAAAGCCCATGGCTTTAAGTGCTTTGGCTTCTATGTCTATTTCGTTAGGGGTTAATGTACGCCGAGGGAGCTTATTGTCCATACTAAAGCCACAATAGGTACAGATATTCTGGCACTCGTTACTCAGGTATAATGGCGCGTAGAGCTGTATGTTCTTACCAAATCGGCGGGTCGTAATCTGATGCGATAGTTGAGCCATCTCTTCGAGCATTGGTTTGGCGGCTGGCGACAGGAGATATAGAAAATCAATGATATTACGTTGACTCTTGTGAAGCGATTGTTTAACCTGTTCGGGCGTGGTGCTGTATATCTTCTGCGTTATTTCCTCCCAAGAGTAGGTCTTGAAAATCGAGGTAAATGTCGTATCCATCTTTAGTAAGGTTGGGTTAGAAACTCCGTCAACGGACTGCTTCCTATCGCTTTGGCTTCCGTACTGTTTATTCCGATCTCATAAGCGATACGACCGGCTTCTATAGCCGTAGAGAACGCTTGAGCGATGGCTACTGGATTATTTGAAACAGCGATAGCGGTGTTTATTAATACAGCGTCTGCGCCGATTTCCATGGCTTTGCACGCATCGGAAGGCGTCCCGATACCCGCATCCACAATAACCGGAACACGGCTTTGCTCAATGATGATAGATAAGAAATCGAGCGTCCTCAAGCCTTGATTACTACCTATTGGCGAACCTAAGGGCATTACTGCTGCTGTGCCCACATCTTCGAGGCGCTTACAAAGTACAGGGTCGGCATGGATATAAGGGAGCACGATAAAACCGAGCTTAGCCAACTCTTCACAGGCCA
>JAITLW010000387.1 GCA_031277715.1 Sphingobacterium sp.
CAATCAGAATTAACTGATCACCATCCTGGATATTATCCCGATCATCAGCTATCTCATCTGGAATAGCTATCGCTGTGTAGGAAGGCATTCCCTCCGACGCAGGAATTTCTATGGCAAGAGCTTTTGTTTGTGCTATAATGGGTGATTTCGACTCTATCGAAGTACCTTGACTCCTTTCGAGCGGTACTAATATCATAAAGGTGCTTCCCACATCCGGTTGACTTTCCAAACTGATTTCACCATCGAGCAAGCGCATGATTTCTCTACTGATGGATAATCCTAAACCTGTTCCTCCAAATTTTCTTCGGGTCGAACCGTCCGCCTGTTGAAAAGCTTCAAAAATCAACTTTTGATTCTCCTTGCTTATACCGATTCCGGTGTCTTTTACCGCAAACTTCACAAACCCTTCTTTCTCTGTACTACGGCTTACCTGCAACGTCACTTTTCCTACCGAAGTAAACTTGATAGCATTAGACAATAGATTCCTAAGCACCTGCTCCAACCTTAACTTATCTGTTTCGATTACCTCTGGTACAGTGTTATCAATCTCTATAATCAGTCCAATTCCCTTATCAGTTACCACTGGAAGGAAGAGGCTTTCCAGCTCCCGGCAAAGATTAGAGAGATTTACCTGCTCAAACTCAAGTTTCATTTTTCCGGCCTCAATCTTCGAGAGATCGAGAATTTCATCAATCAAAGTCAACAACCCTGTCCCTGAACTCTGTATGACGTTCGCCGATTCGACCTGTTCATCCGTGAGGTTATCTTCGACATTCTCTGCAAGTAATCTGGACAGTAAAAGAATAGAATTCAATGGCGTGCGTAGCTCATGGGACATATTAGCTAGAAATTCTGACTTATATTTTGTCGTAAGTGCCAGTTCCTCCGCCTTTTTTTGAATTTCTAAATTTCTATTGGCAATCAATTCATTTTTCTCTTCCAATAACTTAGACCGCTCTTCCAGCTCCTGATTACTCTGCAAAAGCTCTTCCTGTTGTACTCTCAGCTCCTCTTCAGATGCCTGTAGCTTTTGCGCTTGGGCTTCCAATTCCGTATTCAGATTTTCTAATTCACTATGCTGTGCCTGTAACTCCTCCGACTGTGCCTGTGTTTCCTCCAATAGGCTCTGAATATAGCTTCTTCCCCGTGCTGACAACAACTCTAGAGCGATAAGGCGTCCCGCTTCTTCAAAAAACGAAATTTCCAAGGGTTCAAACTTGTCCATAGCGCCTAGCTCCACCACACCATAACATTGGCCTTCCAACATTAGTGGCAACCATAAAACATGACGCAACTTCAACTGTCCATTAGTAAAACTAATGACAAAATCAGAACTGTCAATATCTTCCAACAATCGCGTCCGCTTATCTACATACACCTGACCGACCATCCCTTCTCCAATGTTGAAACGTTCCCCCATCTGTCCTTCCAGACCATAATGACTTCTTCGCGTCAATTGCTCTTTATCTAAGAGATACAATGCACCATTGATACATTCACCATAATTAATCAAATGCGCTAGTGCGTCTTGTGTAATAGCCTGTTCATCCTTATTACCTACCAGTACCTCATTCAATAAAGCCAGTCCAGTCTGTTTCCATTCATTATCCTGTATTTTATGGAATGCCTCTTCCAAATTGGCCGTCATTCCGTTCAGTGAACTCGCCAAACTGCCTAAATCGTCTTTTTCTGTATCCGAGATTCGGGCGGAATAATCTCCAGAAGATATTTCCCGTGCAATCTGCTCGATAACACGTACGCGATTGCTCATGTCAGCATCTTTTTTCTTTAAGATATCCTGTAGCCTCTCCCGCTTACGGAATTCACCACGAATCTGCATATAAAAAAAGATAGTGATCCCTAAAGAAAAAAGAGCGGCTATCACTATAAAAATAGATGTAGCGTTGGATGAATTATCTAAATCGCTATTTTGCTTGACCAACACTTCATCCTCATCTGCCAGAAAACGAGTGATTAGGTTCCGGCAGCTATCCATATAGACTTTACCTTCTTCCAGTTGCTCGGCAGCTATGGTATTGCCTGCTCGCTTTTGGTTTTCCCACTTTCCTAAAATCCCTAAGCGTGTTTCTACCAGCGACGAGAGACTATCTAGAACAGCTGTTTGCTTTGAATTTCGAGGCACGAGATCTCGCGCCTGTTTAAAAGATTCAGGTAACGAAACCCGACTTTTCAAATAAGGTTCTAAAAAAGCTTCTTTATTGGTAAGGTAAAAACCACGTTGCCCTGTTTCGGCATTTTGGAGATCAATCAGTATATGATTAACAGACTGTATCAATTGTTGGGTATGTATTACCTGCTTTCGATTATCAATCTGTTTCTTTATACTGATATAAGAGGCCGCAGAACTTACAATAAGTACAAGCAATGAAATTCCAAAACCAAACTGTAGCTTTCTAATAACTTGTTTAGGCATCTTTCTTTAATTTAAAGGTATACTAAAATAAAACGTGGTTCCTTCTCCAGGAATGCTATCTACCCCGTATCCTCCATTATGCTGTCTTATAATCTCGGCACAGATATACAGTCCTATTCCTAGGCCCTGAAACTTTACGGATGATTCCTCAACCCGATAAAATTTAGAAAAAACATGTTCCTGTTTTTCTTTGGGTATCCCGATTCCAAAATCGCGAACGGCTACATAAGCATGTCCTTCTCTTATTTCAGTCCTGACCACTACTTTTTCCGCTCCAGGAGAATATTTAATAGCATTGGTCAAGAAATTAATCAACACTTGCTCTATTCGGATTGCGTCGGCATTTACTTCTACCGCAAAAGGCTCACCTTCGCGTTCAATTTTCATGTCCACATGTTGGTGTGTATGGGTGATGGTATCAATAGCATTCACCACTAGCATTTCTAAATCAAATGGTGCACGATTCACTTTTAACTTCCCATTCTCCATCTTCGAAATATCCAGTAAATCTGCAATTAGACTTTCCAACTTTAGCACTTGGTCCTGGGCGCGATGAATATAAGTAGATACACTTGCGTTCCCTTCTAGGCTGATCATCCGCTCCAATAGCTGTATATAAGCCTTAATACTGGTAAGAGGAGTTTTCAACTCGTGGCTCGCTATACTCAGAAACTCGTCCTTCTTATTTTCAATCTGCTTTTGGTCCTCGATATCCGTAAAAGTCCCAACCCAACTATTCACAATTTGACCTTCCTTGATCGGCATTATACGGAGTAAATGAAAATGATATACGTCCGTATCAACGTCTTTTATCCGTACTTCAGCTTCAAAAGGTTCGCCTGATTTTATATGCTTTTCAAAAAAGGTATGGACTTGTTTATCATCGGGATGGATCTGGGGAAATGCAACGGGAGATTGTGCATATTTAAACCACTTTTCATTCACAAACGTGATCTGTCCGAGAGAATCCGCCGTGAAAGCGATCTGTGGAATAGTCTCCAATATTGTATGCAAAAAATCTACTTTAAGCTTCAACTCTTCCTGTGCCTGCTTTCGGCTTTCTACTTCACGTTGTAGTTTCCACTTAACCTCATTCAGCGCTAGCGTCTGTTCATAGAGCCGATAGAAGGTCTTGACTTTCAACATTAAAATATCGGGATCTACCGGTTTTGTGATATAATCTATACCACCTGAAGCATACCCTTTCGTAATGAACTTCTTGTCGGTATTTACCGCTGATAGAAAAATAATCGGGATTTCTTTCGTTTTACTGTATCCTGCCAAAGTCTCCGCGACCTCAAAGCCATCCATTCCCGGCATTTGCACATCCAAGATAATCAGTGCATAGTCGGTTTTTAGAACTTTTTTCAGTGCTTCTTCCCCGGACAAGGCAGTATCTACCTCAAATTTTTTAGATTCTAACAAACTCCTCAATGAGAATATATTCTCCGGTTTGTCATCTACAATCAAAATCATAAATAAATGATTAGGTCTCCTATTTTACAATTAGGCCTATTACATCTTATGCTCCGATGCGACCTCCACCAAAATAATGAAAAAACAGAAAAGAACAGCACATCCGTGCTATAAAATATCTTGTATGCTAAAAGATTGGTTATTAAAGTCGATCTTATCACCTACCGTCTTCCCAAGTAACATCTTTCCTATTGGTGATTTTGGAGAAATCACATACACGTTGGGATAATCTGCCAATTTTCCCACACTTATAGCAACAAAATACCAACTACTTTTGTCTGTTGCTACGAGACTACCTACCGAGACCGCAGACGTTGGCTTCGCTTGTCGAATCCATTCCAGAGTTTTAAGATCTTCCTCAGCCAATACCAATTGCTGTTGAAAACGGTTTAAATCCTGTTGAATCATTTCCCGGCCTGTCTCATATTTATCTCCAGCACTACTCTTGGTATCTTCCACCAACGAGTTATTAGCCGAGTCGATAGCTAGTGTTACTTCTTTTACCCTGTTATTGACATACTCAAAACACGCGTCCAACAATTCTTCTCTTGTCATAGATTCTTTCTTGCTATTAAACAGTAAACGCCCGTATTTAACGGGCGTTCACAAAATTATTCGTTTCTGGAACTTAGTTCTTCAAAGCTTCCTTTAAGTTCTTCGCTTTTTTCTCTGCTTCGTTTGCAGTTTCCTTAACTGCATTTTCAGCTTTGTCACCTGCATCCTTTAAAGATGCTCCTGCTTTATCAGCAGTGTTTTCGATTGCAGCACCTGTTTTCTTTGCTGCATCTTTTGTAGCATCTACAGCGTTATTAACACCAGACTCTACTTTGTCACCTGCTTCTTTTAAAGCCTCTTTGGTTTTGTTCCAAGCGGCTTCTGCATCAGCAACAGCTTTACGTGCAGTTTCTTCTGCTTGCTTATCGCCTTTTGCGACAGCTGCATCCAAATCAGCTTTTGCTTTATTGTAGTCTGCTTCCGCTTTTGAGACGGCATCTGACGTTACCTGGTCCATCTTTTCGATAGAATGGTCCACTTGTTCACCCGCTGTTACCTTACCATCCTCATTCTTATCTTTCGACGGAGAATTGTTGCATGAAGCAAATGTGATCGCTCCAGCTACTACTGCTAATAATGCAATTTTTTTCATTGGAATATAATTTTAAAATAGCGATGAACAGAACACAGATTTAACTTCAATTTTATAAGCGTTCCACATGTGATTGTCCATACAAATGATTTAGTTAACCCTCTACACCAATCAATTTGTATGCCAAAACAAATTTACCGCACTCCACCAAATCATTGCCATCCTTGGCCCAAACTAACCTTTCGGATAGATTGTTCCCTTCGCTGCTTCCAACGTATTCTTCAACAAACCGACGATAGTCATCAAGCCAACACCACCTGGTACCGGAGTAATCCACGATGCTTTAGGTGCTACGTTATCAAAATCAACGTCACCGTACAACTTGAAACCTGATTTCGTTTCTGTAGAGTTCTCTCTATTGATACCCACGTCTATTACGATAGCACCTTCCTTGACCATATCAGCTGTCACAAAGTTCTTTTTACCAATAGCTGCCACAATGATATCTCCACGTAACACCTCCGTTTTCAAATCCTTGGTGCGACTGTGTGTCAATGTAACCGTGCAATTTCCCGGGTTGCTATTTCTCGCCAATAAAATACTCATTGGAGAACCGACAATATTACTCCGCCCTACAACTACGGCATGTTTTCCAGCGGTATCAATACCATAGTGCGCTAGCATCAACATGATACCATAAGGCGTAGCTGGGATAAAACAAGGTAAATTACGTTGCATACGTCCCAAATTGATCGGATGAAAACCATCCACATCTTTTCGGTGATCAATAGCTTCCGTTACCTTATCTGGATCGATATGCGCTGGCAACGGCAATTGCACGATCAATCCATCAATATTAGGATCTTTGTTAATTTCCTGAATCTTGGCAATAAGCTCTGCTTCGGAAACCTCTACATCATAACGTATATTAGTAGACTCAAACCCTACCAGCTCACAATTTCTCATCTTGCTTGCCACATAGGTTTCGCTACCACCATCGTTACCTACCAAAATAGCAACAAGGTGAGGTTTTCTTCCTGAGGCCGCAGTGAAAGCTGCAGCTTCAACTTTTATATCTTCTTTAATCTTTGCAGATACTTCTTTCCCGTCTAATATGTTCATAGTATTTAGCAGTTAGTATTAAGTATTTAGAAAGAACTTGCTACTATAGTATACTTAATCTTCGTTCTTTTGTATTTATTACTAAGTTATTAATCCAATTTTAGTACCGCCATAAACGCTGATTGTGGGATCTCCACGTTACCTACCTGACGCATACGTTTTTTACCTTTTTTCTGTTTTTCCAACAATTTACGTTTACGGGAAATATCTCCTCCATAACATTTTGCAGTTACGTCTTTACGTAAGGCAGATATGGTCTCACGTGCAATGATCTTAGCACCTATAGAAGCCTGTATACGGATTTCAAATTGTTGTCTAGGTAACAACTCTTTCAATTTCTCACAGATTTTCTTACCAAAATCATACGCATTACTTCTGTGAATCAAGGATGACAATGCATCGACAGGCTCGTCGTTAAGACGGATATCCAATTTCACCAAATCCGACTTACGATAGCCAATCTGATGGTAATCGAAAGAAGCATATCCTTTAGAAATCGTCTTCAGTTTATCATAAAAATCAAATACAATCTCTCCCATCGGCATTTCAAACACAAGCTCTACACGATCCGAAGTCAAATAAGACTGATTGATTATAGTTCCTCTTTTTTGTATACACAACGACATTACTGGTCCTACAAACTCTGCTTTGGTAATAATATTCGCTTTGATATAAGGTTCTTCGATAGAATCCAGTTTACTTGGATCAGGTAGATCCGACGGATTATGAACGATTACCTCTTCATTATCCTTACTCAAGAAAGCTTTGTATGAAACGTTGGGAACCGTAGTGATTACCGTCATATCAAATTCACGTTCTAGACGCTCTTGGATAATCTCCATATGGAGCATACCTAAGAATCCACAACGGAATCCAAAACCTAATGCAGCAGAAGACTCTGGTTCGAAGACAAGCGAAGCATCATTCAACTGCAAGCGATGCATCGACTCACGTAGTTCTTCATAGTCTTCGGTATCCACAGGGTAGATCCCCGCAAAAACCATTGGTTTTACCTCTTCAAATCCTTGGATAGCAGACGTACATGGACGTTCTTTATGGGTGATCGTGTCACCGACTTTCACCTCCCGTGCTTCTTTAATCCCTGAGATAATATAACCTACATCTCCTGTTTTA
>JAITLW010000430.1 GCA_031277715.1 Sphingobacterium sp.
CATGAACCGATCAATCCCCACTCTACTTTCGTAGGCCAGCCATTCTTCTGTGCCTCTTCACGCATACGAGAAGCTGGTGTATACAAATCCGGTGTGAAAGGGCCATTCAATGAAGGCTCTAACTCCGAAAGGTTAATTTCAATCAACTGATCAAAATACTCCTCTGGATTTGCATATACTTCAGGATCTGCTGTCAAGTGACCTTTGATTGCATTGGCTGCGTCAGCTACATCTGCGCGATCCGTTGCTCTCAGATACCGCTCCATCGATGCGTCGTAACCAAATGTAGAAGTGGTCGCTCCGATTTCAGCACCCATATTACAGATTGTACCTTTACCTGTACAAGATAGGGACTCCGCTCCATCGCCAAAATACTCTACGATAGCGCCTGTTCCACCTTTTACCGTTAAGATACCAGCTACTTTCAAGATAACATCTTTAGGTGCTGCCCATCCAGACAATTTACCTGTTAATTTTACACCAATTAATTTAGGGAATTTAAGCTCCCACGGTAGACCGGCCATTACATCACACGCATCCGCACCACCGACACCAATCGCTACCATTCCTAATCCACCTGCGTTTACCGTGTGTGAATCCGTACCAATCATCAAACCGCCTGGGAAAGCATAGTTTTCCAAAACCACCTGATGGATGATACCAGCACCTGGTTTCCAAAAACCGATACCATATTTATTCGATACAGAACTTAAAAAGTTAAACACCTCCGAGCTTTCACTCTTAGCGCGAGCCAAATCCTTATCTGCACCTTCTTTAGCTTGAATCAAGTGGTCACAGTGTACCGTCGAAGGTACTGCTGCCTTGGCACGTCCTGCTTGCATAAATTGCAACAAAGCCATCTGTGCCGTCGCATCCTGCATCGCTACGCGATCCGGTGCAAAGTCCACATAAGATTTACCACGCTCATAGGCTTCAGTCGCATTGCCCGACCAAAGGTGCGTGTATAAGATTTTCTCAGAAAGTGTCAACGGTTTATTCACCATTTTACGAGCCGCTATAACGCGTTCTTCGTATTGTGAATAAACTTTTTTAATCATGTCTATATCAAATGCCATATCTCTTAATATTAATTTATGTTGATTTAATGACTCTCTATATTATTTTTTACTTGGTAGTAACCGGCGTAAACTTTGTTAGGTTGATACCCTCTACAGCAGCTTTATACTCGCCAATATTAGGGATTCGTCCTAGTATCGCCGACAACACCACTACTGGAGTAGATGCCAATAAAGACTCTCCTTTTTTACCATCTCTATCCTCTACAACACGTCCTTGGAACAAACGGGTTGATGTTGCCATAACCGTATCTCCTTTTGCCGCTTTCTCCTGATTACCCATACACAGGTTACAACCTGGACGCTCTAGGTACATGATGTTCTCATATTCTGTACGCGCTGTATTTTTAGGTAAAAGATCGCTAAACTCAAATCCAGAATATTTCTGTAGGTATTCCCAATCGCCTTCTTCCTTCAACTCGTCAATGATATTGTAAGTAGGAGCTGCTACTACCAAAGGAGCTTTAAACTCAACTTTTCCAGTTTGCTTTTCTAAGTTCTTCAACATTTGAGAAACGATTTTTAAATCGTCTTTATGCACCATACAAGAACCCACAAAACCAAGATTTACTTTTTTATCACCACCATAGTATGTCAGGTCGCGAATGGTATCGTGTGTATAACGTTTAGAAACATCTGCATTATTCACATCTGGATCGGCAATCATTGGCTCTTCAATGATATCCAAGTCGATAACCACCTCTGCATAATACTTCGCAGTAGCATCCGGAGTCAAGGCTGGTTTTTCACCAGATTTAATTTCCGAGATTCTTTTGTTCGCTTTATCTATTAGTCCTTGTAATACCTTATTATGATTATCCATGCCTTTGTCAATCATAATCTGGATACGCGACTTCGCAATCTCTAGGGACTGAATCAACGTGTCATTTTCAGAGATACAGATAGAAGCTTTTGCTTTCATTTCTGCCGTCCAGTCTGTAAATGTAAAGGCCTGATCAGCTAATAAAGTACCGATGTGCACCTCGATGATTCTACCTTGGAATACGTTTTCACCTCCAAACTGCTGCAACATCTGTAATTGTGTAGCATGAACCACATCACGGAAATCCATGTGCTCTTTCATACTTCCTTTGAAGGTAACTTTTACCGACTCTGGAATTGGCATAGACGCCTCACCTGTAGCCAGCGCTAGCGCTACCGTACCCGAGTCAGCACCAAAAGCAACACCTTTGGACATTCTCGTATGCGAGTCACCACCTATGATAATAGCCCAGTCATCGATCGTGATATCATTCAATACTTTGTGGATTACATCCGTCATCGAATGGTAGCTATCCTTAGGGTCACGTGCAGTGATCAATCCGAAGTCATTCATAAACTTCATCAATTTAGGAATATTAGCCTGTGCTTTTTTATCCCAAACCGATGCTGTATGACAGCCTGACTGATAAGCTCCATCCACGATAGGTGAAATCACCGTTGCAGCCATTGCTTCCAACTCCTGTGCAGTCATCAATCCTGTAGTATCTTGCGAACCTACAATATTGACCTCTACACGTACATCAGACCCTGCGTGCAACACTTTACCTGGAGTCACCCCTACTGCATTTCTATTAAAAATCTTCTCGACCGCTGTAAGCCCCTGTCCTTCGATAGAAATCTCTTTAGAAGGTGCGAATACCGCTGGCGCTTCGATATTTAATACTTTTGCAGCAAAAGTCTGTATCTTCTTACCAAAAACGATTGCGTAAGAACCTCCGGCTTTGATAAACTCCATCTTTTGAGGAGTCAATGCTTTCGCTATATCAATAAGTTCTTTATCGCCGTTATATAACTTCTTAGTTTTTGTATTGATGGTTAAAACAGTGCCTGTCTCTACCGAATACACCTGCTCTAAAACAGGCTCATTCTTTTCATTACGAACTACTTCACCGTTCTCATCTACTTTCTTTACCCAGTTTTTAAGGTCGATACCGATTCCACCAGTAACATCTACTGTAGTCAAGAATATCGGAGAGATACCATTTGTACCCCCTACTATAGGCGCAATATTAACAAAAGGAACATAAGGGCTAGCTTGCTTACCCGTCCAAAGTGCAACGTTGTTGACACCAGACATACGCGACGACCCTACACCCATTGTACCTTTCTCTGCCACGAGCATCACACTCTTATCTGGGTGCTGTGCTTGTAGTGCTTTGATCTGCTCCTGCGCTTCTGGCGTAATCATACATTTACCGTGTAACTCACGGTCAGAACGTGAGTGCGCTTGGTTACCCGGAGAAAGTAAATCTGTAGAGATATCCCCTTCACCAGCAACAAATGTTACAATTTTAATTTCCTCAGCTACCTCCGGAAGTTTTGTAAAGAACTCTGCTTTTGCGTAGCTTTCTAAAATATCCTTAGCAACTGTGTTACCGTTATTATAAGCGTCTTTCAAACGGACAGTATCCGCTTCATACAAGAAAACTTGTGTTTTCAGTACGTCTGCCGCTTTTTGAGCATTAGAAACATCTTCCCCTAAAGCAAAATCCAACAATACCTTTATCGATGGTCCACCTTTCATGTGAGACAAAAGCTCAAAGGCGAAATCTACGGTAATCTCTTCAACAGCGGCATGACCAAGTATAATTTCTTTCAGAAATTCAGCTTTTACACCAGCCGCACTCGTTGTCCCTGGTAGGGTATTGTAAATAAACAATTGAAGCGAGTCCTTTCTATATTCGTTCTGCGTGTCTTTAATCTGCTCGATTATCTGACTCAGTAGTTCTGCGCTATCTATTGGTTTTGGATGTAATCCTTGGGTTTTTCTTTCTTCAGTTTCTTGTAGGTACTCTTTATAAATGCTCATTATGCTTTTTTAATATATTTTTCGGACGTTATTTTTAATCGTAAAAAGACCGTCTGTTTTTCTGTTCGTGTATATTCTCAATAGGTTGTGGACGAGGCAATGACAATATATGCTATTTCGCACAAAATTGTTGACTTATTAAAAACAAACCAACCCTATCTATACAAAAATAGCAAAAATCAAGCTTTAAATATAATTTAAGCAACGCATTACATAATTTGGAATTATTCTAAACTCGCAAATCAATTTGAACTAAATTTTGGCGGAATAAAATAAGAAGGAAGCCTCAAAAGGTAGGTTTGATAACATAAATGACATAAAAAAAGGAGAATTCCGGTATACAAGAATTCTCCCTTCTGCTCTATATTGCAGTGTTCCTTTAGACCATTTGGGCAGGATAACTTACGTTTTTCAATTGCTTTACCATCGTGGCTGGTTCTGATGCATTAAACACAAATGAACCCGCTACCAAAACATCGGCACCAGCCTGTATCAACTCTCCAGCATTATCAGTAGTCACTCCCCCATCTACTTCGATGAGCAACCTATCGTTTACACCGGCAGCCAACGCGCGAAGCTCCTTTATTTTTGCATAGGTATTCTTAATGAATTTTTGTCCTCCGAAGCCTGGATTTACGGACATAATGCATACGACATCAATATCCTGTATCACATCCTTCAATAGTTGTACAGAGGTATGTGGATTGATCGCTACGCCAGCCTGACAACCCAATTCCCTTATCGCCGATAGGGTGCGGTGTAAGTGGGTACACGCTTCGTAATGTACCGTAATAATAGATGCCCCACTATCTTTACACGTTTGGAGGTAGCGGTCCGGATCAACAATCATCAAATGCACATCCAACGGCTTGGCCGCATGCTTGGCAATCGCCTGCATAACAGGAAATCCAAAAGAAATATTGGGCACAAATACCCCGTCCATGATATCGATATGAAACCAATCCGCCTCACTCTCGTTAACCATTGCGATATCTTTCTGAAGATTTGAAAAGTCCGCTGCTAGAATGGACGGCGCTATTAGGTGTTTATTTTCTGACATATTTCTAATTCATTAAACCATATACAAACCTAAATAAAATGGTTTGGATTCGCCAATGTAAAATCCCTTCCACCGCGCCCCGTCCAAAAGGAGTAGATCAAACGGCCGTAAAAATGCCGAAGAATAGTTACTTTTGTTTACGTATTTAACTTAAAAAGGCAAAAGGTGGCAAAACTAAAGATAAACTACATAAACTCTAAACTACATAGCAACTCTCTTATCTTTAGATATGGAATGGTTGTAACGACGGTTTTACTTATCTGTTTCTTTCTCCCCAAACAACCTCGCTTCGAGTACGAGTTTCAAAAAGGCAAACCCTGGAATCATGACAACCTTGTTTCTCCCTACAACTTTGCTGTACTTAAAACAAAGGAAGAACTCGACAAGGATAAACAACAGATACTCCGAACAGTACAACCCATATACAACTTAAATACGGCTATCAACAAAGAGCAGACGGACCAGTTTACCACCGATTTGGCAGAGAAATGGCAGAGTAGCCAAATGGACACTGTC
>JAITLW010000009.1 GCA_031277715.1 Sphingobacterium sp.
AGATCTATAAAGACCATTCCGAACGACGTAATGCAGGGGTCGGGCTATCCAGTTTATTGCCGGGAGCAAGCCCTTTGATACGGTATGCGATATCTGAAAAAAGTAGAGATTATCCTGACGAAAAAATACAGCTGGTCAAATACTGGTATCAGCACAATCCAGGTTACCCTATCATGTTACCCTATTCTTATCAGGTGCAATGGGAGAAGGAGTATGATTATCCTAAGAAATCGGGTATTTATTACGGTTCATTTCCTTATGTTAAAAAACTGTTCAAGGAACCACGCATCAAAAAGTTCGTAGATCTCACTCCCGATCGCCTTTATTTTGATGCCAAGATTGAGTATCAGGATAGCGCCAATGTGTATATCTCCGGGCTACCTAATGCGAATCCCGAAGGTAATAGGTTCCTTCAAAAGATAGATACCGAGACTGGTAAGATTGCCTGGACATTCACACCAGAGAGTGATAGTTATTCCTTTGATTCCGATATGTATGGTTACGCCGGAGGCCTTGTATTCTCTTACTATGATAGAGCTTCAGCCTCCCGTTCCAATCAGTTGGTTATTATGGCAAATGACGGTACAGTAGTGAAAAATATAAACAAAGACAATTTATTTAAATAGCAGAAAATGGGACTATTCAATTTTTTCAAGAAACAAGTCGCTACAGTCATCGAATGGCAGCCCCAGGCGCCAGGTCTGTTGATCTGGAAATATCCAGCAGTGACAGACGAAATAAAAAATGCGAGTAAGCTGATTGTTGCTCCCGGACAGGGCTGTATTCTGGTATACGAAGGCAAGATCACCGATGTGATCGATACTGAAGGTGTATACAATATCCGTACAGACAATCATCCCTTCATCACCTCCTTGCTCAAAGTAGCTCAGCTGTTCGAGAGCGAACATAAAATGGGGCTTTATTTCTACCGCAAGGCCGAAGTCATAAATCAGGGCTGGGGTACATCCTCTCCGATCAAATATATGGACGAGTATTATAAGATCCCGATCCAGCTATCTGCCTTCGGTAACTTTTCCTACCGCCTGGGCGATGTGTCCAGTTTTTTTACGAACTATGTGGGTTCGCAGGATAGCTACAGCACCGAAGCTTTCCGCGAGGCGGTACAGACCCGTTTCCAACAGGGGCTGATCTCCTGTTTTGCTGAAGAAAAACTGCCCTACACCAAGATCGATGCCGAGATTGGACGTTTGTCGGGCATCATGAAAAGTAGGCTTGTAGCGGATTTTGAAGCTTTTGGAATTATACTTAGGGATTTTAGAATCGAAGGCAATTCGTTTGACGAAGAGACGCAGGGCCGTATTGGCAAGATCGCAGATATCACGGCCGATAGCCATGCCGCTTCAGAGGGAGGGCTTAGCTACGTCGAGTTAGAAAAACTTCGCGCTTTACGCGATGCTGCAAAAAATGAAGGCGGGCTTGCTGGAGCTGGTGTCGGACTAGGTGCAGGTATGAGTCTGGGCAAAGTGTTTAGTGATTCTATCGATCAGGTTACCCAACCTACGGCAGGTGTCGATCCGATGGAGCAATTACGTAAGCTGAAGCTTCTGCTCGATGAAAACATCATTACGCAAGAGGAGTTTGAACAGAAGAAAAAAGAATTTTTAGATAAACTGTAGGCCATGAAGCATATCATTACATTTCTATTTGTCGTGTCCTTACTCGTTGTTGGTTTAGTAGCGCTCAACTATATGTGGGGCTGGGTGGTCGTCGATTATACAAAGCTCCTAAAAGTTACGATTTCCGTCTTCGTCGTTATCTTTATCGTGACCGGATTGGCCATGGTATTCAGCGCGGCGTATGCACGTCCCAAAAACCAGCAGGACGTCGGTAAGAAAGATTAAAATTAAGGCCTGTCAGGGTAGCGACAGGCCTTAATTATTTCAAGGTGTTGATTACCTTTTGAATGTGAAATTAACACCTTTAGTGTCGCTGGAGTTTTTACCTATGTATATTCTAAACTCGCCTGGTTCGGCAAGATATCGCAGTTCAGCGTCATAAAATTTCAAGTCTTCTTCAGTCAATGTAAATCTAAGCTGACGGCTTTCCCCTTTTTTTAGGAATATTTTCTGAAAACCTTTGAGTTCCTTGGTTGGTCTGGTGACACTACCGATTACATCTTGGATGTAAAGCTGGACAATCTCTTCTCCATCATAGCCTCCTGTATTTGTGACCGTGATCGATGCATTTATGCTATCGTTAGGAGTTAGCTTTGTTCGATCTATTGTGATATCCCCGTAGTCAAACGTTGTATAGCTCAGACCGTAACCAAAAGGGTATAAGGGCTCGTTGTCTATATCGAGGTAATTGGATCTGAATTTTTGAAACCAGGGACTTGTGCCTAAAGGTCTGCCTGTATTTTTGTGTGCATAGTACAAGGGAATCTGGCCTACGTTTTTAGGGAAAGTTGCTGTGATTTTACCTGATGGATTGACATCCCCAAAGAGCACGTCTGCCACCGCTTTCCCAGTCTCTGTACCGCCGAACCAGACATTGAGAATTGCTGGCACGTTTTCGTGTTCCCATGTCAGTGTTAATGGCCTTCCTGTGAATAATACCAATACTACCGGCTTACCTATTTTTAATAAGGCTTTAAGCAGATTATGCTGTGTCTTTGGAATATTTAGATCAGTACGGCTCGAGCTCTCTCCCGACATTTCAGAAGCTTCGCCTAGGGCCGCTACGATTACATCAGCCTGCTGCGCCACCGTGACGGCTTCTTCGATTATAGTTGCCTCAGGGCGCTCATCGCGGGAGATTGTACGCCCAAACATAGTCGCCCTTTCTTGGTAACTAGCATCGCTCACAAGGTTGCTCCCTAGATGAGTAAGGATATGGACCTGTTGGCCCAAGACCTCTCTCATTCCTTCTACTAGAGAGGCTGTATGGGCATGGTCTGCACTGACACTCCATGTACCTGGCATATTCGATCCGGTATTTGCCAAGGGACCGATAACAGCTACGGTTCCTTTTTTCTGCAATGGCAATATTTTATCATCATTTTTGAGCAGAACAAATGTTTTTGTTGCCGCCTCACGGGCTTTGCTGCGGTGTGCTGCCGTAAAGATTTGTTGTTGTGCCCTGTCGTCGTTGCAATAACGGAATGGATCTTCAAATAAACCCAGTTTATATTTTAGGATCAAAACATGTTTACAAGCCTCATTGATGCGTTGTTCGTTTACTTTACCCTCCTGTATTGATTTTTTTAACGTAGTGAGAAAGCCTTCACCCACCATATCCATGTCCAGACCCGCTTGTAGTGCTAGGGCAGATACTGTTTGCAGATCGCCTAAGCCATGGTCTATCAGCTCATTGACAGAAGTGTAATCTGACACCACCATTCCCTTGAAGCCCCATTGTTTACGGAGTACATCCGTCAGCAACCATTTGTTGGCGGTTGCAGGAATTCCGTTGATGTCGTTAAAGGAAGTCATGATACTAGCTGCCCCTGCATCTACGGCTGCTTGGTAGGGAGGGAGATATTCGTTATACATCCGGTGTAGGCTCATATCTGTGCTGTTATAATCACGTCCTGCTTCGGAGGCCCCATATAGCGCAAAGTGTTTGACGCAGGCTGCCATGGTATAATTAGCAGAGAGATCATTGCCTTGCAGTCCTCTTACCATAGCAGCAGCTATTTTTGCTCCTAGATAAGTATCCTCGCCGGACCCCTCGGAAATGCGGCCCCATCTCGGATCACGGGATACATCTACCATTGGCGAAAATGCCCATTGAATACCGTCGGCAGTTGCTTCAGTCGCAGCGATACGCGCAGTCTCTTCGATCAGTGGCATATCCCAACTTGCAGCAAGGGCGAGAGGAATGGGGAAAATGGTCCGGTAGCCGTGTATTACATCTATTCCAAAAATGAGTGGGATTTTCAGGCGCGTGTGTTTCACCGCTAGTTCCTGAGCTTTGCGTATTTTGGCAGGTGTACTCATACTGAATATACCACCTATTTGACCTGTTTTTATCTTTGATTCGACATCTGTAGATACAACAGCTCCCGTCATGGCTTCGCCCGCAGTTACGAGATTCAGTTGACCTATTTTTTCTTCCAGCGTCATCTTTTGTATCAAATTGTCGACAAATATGTCCATCCGCTGGTCTTGTGCTATCAATAGAACGGGGAGCAGCAATGTGCTCAGTAGCATAAAGAAGATTGTTCTATACCTCATGATCATTACTTTAAGTAGGGGCTTTGGAATCCTAATCTTTTTAAACCGGCTTTGATTTCGGGAGCCTGCATGAAGAGATTCCATATCAATCCGGATCTATAGTTTTCAATCATTACCACGATAGGCCCTTGGTCTATTGCGAGATAGCGCTGCGGAAACCAATCCGCCGTTTCGCTATAAGCATCATAAAAACCGTATACGCCCCATAGCTTGTCTTTTAGATTGTTGGACAGGTACCTGGCAAAAGCAATGCTCTCCGTAGGGGTATAAGGAATTGATGATAATGCCGCGGTGGGTGAGATTACACCGCTATCATTGTCTGGATGATGTGCGTCATATCCTTTTATGGAATAGCTTGCCGTCCAGCCCCAACCTTTATCCGCTCCGTATCCTTTATAGCCAGCTGGGTTTGCGTTAGCATAAGCTATATTTATTTTCGTATGATTTACGACAAGATCCCAATAGTTCGCATATTGATCTGTCAGGTCTTTTGGATTGAGGCCCAAGAAACTGTAGTGGGACCAAAATAGAGGGCCTACCTGACCTTCTTTAGCATTATGTTTCAGGACGGTAGGTATTTCATATTTGCTGATTACAGTTTTAATAGCACCAGACCTTGCCCAGCCCTTATGGTATATTTGGGGTTCTATAGCATGTTGGGGTGAGGAGGCTGCTAATACATAGGCGATGAGACATTCGTCAAAACCCTGTATAGCATGGTTCATCCCAAATCCATGGTCCGGGCTCCAGTGCCAATATAATACATCCTTTTGGTTGGTGTAAAAGTTCCAGTCGATTCCTTTCCATAAGCTATCTGCTTTGGCCGAAATAGCTTTTTGTATGGTATTCCCGCCTTTAAGGTATTCCCGTACCGTTAGGAGTCCTTGAGCTAAAAAGGCTGTCTCTACAATATCTCCTCCATTGTCTTTGTCCGAAAAAGCTTTGACAGTGCCGAGGTCACCATTGTACCAATGTGCCCAAGCACCGTGAAAACGTGGAACCGAGGCTAAAAAGTCGATTGCTTTGTTCAGCTGAGCTTCCCCTTGTTCTTTGGTTATGAATCCACGCTCCATAGCAACCACTGTTGCCATCAATCCGAAACCACTTCCACCAATAGTGACGACATGCTGGTCATTGAGCGGATACTCACCATCCAAATGTATACGCTCGCGCGCTAGACCCGAACGTGGCTCGGATCCCCGATAGAAGTATTCAAAAGTCTGCTGTTGTATTTCCGTCAGAAGAGCCTCTTCTGAAAGCTCTCGTGATGACGATGTATTTTCATTTTTTGTTTTGTTCTCCGAGCATCCAGAGAAATAGGTAACGGCAATTATTAGAAATAAATTGATGCGCATAGTAAAAAAGATAATGAATGCTTTCTTACTTCTTGTATTCCAATTTTCAGAAAGCTTCAATGTAAAATCGTATTTAGTTGTTAGAGCTTAGTCGGGCTGCTGTAATGTAATAGAATCCGGATCCATTATTATTGTTTTCACCAGAAGTGACAGTTACTCTTATTTTTCCATCTACATCCGGGATAATTTGGTCAGCGGATACTGTTTTGTCTGTATTACTGGATGTGTTGAGATGTACAATCACTTCATTAGTGCCCTTGCAACTATATTTAGTTTCTCTGTTGTCGTTTACACCACCACGGGCCCCGAAGAAAGTAAGGTTGTAACTAAGGTTCTTGTCCAAGCCAGTAATTTCGAAGACACTTTGTGCAATGGTCATATTGTTGAATGGTGCTTTTGAGTTTCCAAAGTAAGAGTTTTTCGAAACATTGGTGGGCATATTTAATATCGTATTCGTTGTTGCTGGGCCATCTCCGTTAAGACCGTTGAAGCGTTCTGTGATTGTTAACTTTATACCAACGTAAGCCCCCTGACTGTCTTTGAGGTTAATGGTTGTCCCTGCTAGAAAGTTATTGATTTGATTCCATTGGTTCGATGCCGTAGCATTTCCAAAGTCTAATAGTACGGGGTTGGTTAATGGACCGCCAGGGCCACCTTGGAATGCAGTCATTTCTGTGATTTTATCAGGATTGGTAATTGCCATATGAGCTGCATTTTGCGCAATAGAGATTTCAAAAGGCGATAATCCATCTGGTTTAAAGCTGTTGCCTACTACAGATTTTCCAAAGATAGCTTCAAACCATGTACATGCTGCGGTATACCTCCCGATAGGGATGGCCAGGTGATAGCCATCTCTCGTGAAGTTGTCCTCAACAACCGATGTCCTACCATTCTGTATGGCTGTACCTGATGGGATTATTATTTCTATGGGGACCAGTGATTTGGCTTTATTTGTCGCATCTACGATTGCCTGATACATGGTCAATTGATTTTTTTCGTAATTAGCAAATCCCGCATGGGTTGAGTTCTTGGCATAAGCCCAGGTTTGATGCAACATGAATTTGATATTCGGATGTGTAGCTCTTGGCGCTACATAGTCGTACACTTTTTTTAGGGATTCCGCCCAACTATCATACATTCCAGATTGTGAACTTACCTGTTGAAAGCTGATATGCGTCCATTTTTCGTTGGCCAAGGTATTGGCGATGGTTTGGTTGGCTGTTGTTGTTTTTTTACCTTCTTTATCTATCTTCCGGTAGCTATATACTGCCGCATTCTTTGTTATGTTTTCAGCATGCTGGGCCAATGAAGCATCGCCAATGTAGAGGTTTCCGATGATAACTTGCTTGCCCTCTGCTTTAGCAAGATCATAGAGGTAGTTTTCTACTGCATCCTCAGAAAATGAATTTCCGATGGTTAAAATCCGTATTGTACCATCGTCTGGTGGATCGGGAGTATAATTCATATCCGGACGGTCCATCTTCTGGCAGGATGTGAGCCCCAAGAGTACGATCATAATGCTCAACAGCATTTTGAAAGCAATATTTTTATTTTTCATTACAATATTCATAATAGTGGATTAGTAATTAGGGTTTTGGATTAAAACACCTCCCGATTTGTCAATCTCAGGTTGTGGAATAGGAAAGAATCGCTTTTTTTGTTGATAGCCGACATGCGCCGCGGCATGCAGCGTTTCTACATCGATTCCCCAGCGTACGAGATCATAAAACCGTTCGTTTTCCATCCCCAGTTCGACCTGTCTTTCATGGCGTATAGCCTGTCTTAGTTGTGCTTGATCACGAGTCGTTACAGAAGGTAATATAGTACTGTTACTTCCTCTGGCACGTGCTCTTACTCGTTCTAGATTGGTCAGTGCGATATCAATATTGTTTTCTCCCCCAAGTTCGTTAGCGGCTTCTGCTGCCAGGAGTACGATATCCGAGTAGCGGATTATACGAACATTAAACCAATTTCCTGCCCTACTACCGTATTGTGCCCTTAATGCCGGGTTAGTGTATACCTTTTTATTCCAGTAAGGTCTAGGTAGATTGCTTGGTAAGGTCTCTCCATAAGGAGTATTGGTCTGTCCGCTGAATAGGACGGTTGTTTCTTTTCTCGGGTCCCCCGTTTCGAAGGCATCAAGTAGAATCTGATGCGGAATATTCCAGCCCCAGCCCAGATCCCATTGCCCAGATCCCCGTACACCCTGTCTACTGGCATAAGTGACTCCAAAATTCTGAACACCGTCTGCGAGAGCCTGTATTTCAAAAATCGATTCTTTATTATTCTCGCTCTCTTCTCTAAAAATCATGTTGTATGGGGTACTGAGATCATAGATCCCCGAGTTGATAACCTGTGTGGCTGCTCCCAATGCTTCTGCATAACGCTGCCGTGCCATGAATGTTTTGGTTTGCAAAGCGAGTGCCGCGCCTCGTGTTATTCTGCCTGGATGTTTGGGCCATGTCTCGGGTAGAGCGGATGTCGCGTATTTAAGGTCTTCGTCTATCAGTTGGTAAATGGCTGATATAGGGGATTTTGGTTTATTGGCAGAAGCCTGGTCGGTTATTCTGAAATCAATTAACGGTACCTCGCCAAATGTCCTTACCATATTGAAATAAGCCCAAGCACGTAGAAATTTTACTTCACCGATATTAGCCATTGTTTCAGCAGTTGGATTATTAATGGAATCTGCTGTGGATATTACATTATTTGTCAAATTGATGAGTTGATAGTGCCCTGTCCAGTAGCTGTTGGTGAGCCAATGGGAAAGGGGGTATTTAAAATCATCGTAGATAGGACCTGAAGAGGCGTAGTCACCATCATTGCTGCCCAAGTGGGCGTCGTCTGCCCGTATATTATGTACCGCAACATAGGGAAGCCCACTCGTTGCTTCACTTCGGAGCCCAGCATAGGCTGCAAATACCTGTCCTTCCAATGAACCTATAGGTAGATCTTCCTCTGTGAACCGGCCTTTGGGTTTGATGTCCAACCAATCCGTTCCACAACTGCTCAGTAGTACCGAGGCAAATAGTCCAAGACCTATTGCCTTATATATCGTTTGTTTTATTTTCATTTTGTCGATCCATTAAAGATTAAAAATTGAGGTTTACACCCAACGTATAAATAGCCGGGATAGGATAGGTCCCCTTATCTACCCCAAAGGAAGTCGCGCTACCACCGATTTCTGGCGTGAATCCTGTGTTGTTCGAAAACGTGAACGCATTTTGTGCATTAGCAAATAGGCGTAGGCTCTTTAGCCTTAATTTTCCCAATGTTTCTTGAGGGAAAGTGTACGCCAGGGTTACGTCGCGTAATCGGAGAAAGCTACCGTCTTCTATGAAATAGGTTGAAGCGACCCTATTATTAGCCCTTCCCTCGTGTATGATAGGCTCCCAATTGCTCGTGCCCTCTCCATTCCATCGTCCCATTCGGTCTTCTAGGAAATTGTAGGTTGCAAATTGATTTTGATTCCAAGTACGCATAATCTCGTTACCATATACTCCCTGAAATTCAAGGTTGAGATCGAATCTCTTGTAGGAAGTCGAAAGGGATAGTCCATAAAAGAAATCTGGAGTAGGGTTTCCGATCATCCCGCGGTCATTGGTTGTAATAGTGCCATCTCCATCGATATCTTTGTAGCGTATGTCCCCCGGCTTGAAGTCTCCACCTCCCAGACCATTCTTTGCGCTTTGGTCAATGTCAGCCTGTGTCTGGAAGATACCATCGTGTACATATCCCCAAAAATAGCCAACGGGATATCCTTCTGTGGTACGGGATGGCCCATCAACGATATCGTAACCTTTGCTGGATAGGCTCAGAACCTTATTACTTATCGTTGTGATATTGCCTCCGATAGAGAACTTCCAGTCATCAGAAAGTACCTGGTCCCACCTTACCGAGGCTTCGATTCCTCTGTTTCGTATATTTCCCAGGTTACTCAATCCAGGTAGACTACCCAGTATTCCAGGAACTCGTACCAGTATGTCCTCGGTGTTTTTGCTGTAGTATATTGCTTCAACATCCAATCTGTTGTTTAATGCACTGAGTTCAAATCCCGCTTCCCAGGCCTTGACCACTTCCCAATGAAGGTTCGTATCAGGTATATATTCCGGTCCATAGGCCGGAATAATCTGATTGCCGAATACGGCCGTGTTTCCAGCGACCATAGGTGCCCACATTGGATATTTATTGCTACCTACATCTTGGTTGCCCAAGTGCGCAGTAGATCCTTTTATTTTTAAGTTATTGATTACATTTTGGTTCTGCATGAAGTTCTCTTGGGTCACTACCCAAGCTAAACCGAGTGCAAAGAAATTTTGCCAAGGCTTTTGGTTTTTACCAAATGCTGAACTACCATCTCTACGAAATGATGTATTGAGTAGGTATTTACCATCATAATTGTACAGCGCACGCGCAAGGTAAGATAATGTTCTTGTCTCCCATCCGGTACCATTTCCCGTATGCGTTTTGGCATCGCCTATACCAACATACCAATAACGTGGATCATTAGGGATTTCATAACCATCTCCTTGTGTACGGCGTGCAGTCGTATTTTCAAAACCCTGCATATAGGTGGTGTAACCAGCTGTAGCTTGCACATGGTGTTTGTCGAAGGAGTTTTTATAGTTCAATAACCAATCGGTCTGTATTTTATAGTATTTATTCTGTTCTTGGTTTACTGCGGTTAGGAGATTGCCGATACGCTCCGCTTTATTGGTGCCTTCCATGTCAGGGTTATAAACGGACACTAGACCATCGTACCCTCTAGTTTGATTGAAACCATAATCTGCTGCAAGATTCGTCCGAAAAGAGAAGTTCTTTAGAAATTCGACCTCAGCGTAATAGTTTCCTACTATACGATAATTGTGGCCGACGAATGTGTTTTTTCGTTCTTCTATGGTGGTTAGCGGATTTCCCACTTGTGCCCGTTGAAAGCTTGGCATACTGTGGTATAAGCCATATTCGTCGTTGTATATAGGGGCGATGGGAGCTGCGAGGATGGCTCCGAATACATCACGGTTCTGTGGCAATTGTGCTCTATATCCATTTACGACGATTCCCGTTTTAAAATTGTCGGTGACGCGGACTTCGTTGTTCAAGCTCAAGGTGAGTTGGTTGTGCTTCTCGTGATTGATGATACCTTGGTCCAACGAGTACCCAATACCCATACGGAAGGAGTTCTTTTCCGTAGCGTTGGATATACTTAGGTTATTGTAATTGAGTATACCGTTTCGAAATATCTGATCCTGCCAGTCTGTATTGGCGTTCCAATGGGTGTAATCATATGGAGCATCTCCTTGATTGAACCGTTGTTCGTCATATAGCTCTTTAAACTGTGTGGCATCAGTTAGTTTCATACGATGCGACACATCCTTGAATCCGATTCTAGAACTGAAATCAAAGTTCAATTGACCTGATTTAGCTCGCTTTGTAGTGATAGCGATTACTCCATTTGCACCTCTGATACCAAAGATTGCTAGAGAAGAGGGATCTTTTAATATTTCGATACTCTCCACATCGTCTGGACTTAGAAAGTTGATATTGTCGTTCAATAAACCGTCGACCACATACAATGGCTTGACACCGTTTATGGAATTAGTACCACGTATACGTATATCAGGTTCCTGACCTGGTCGGCCCGAATTAGTAACCTGCAATCCCGATACCTTACCTTGCAGGCTCGCTATTGGGTTGGTGCCTGGCCGGTCTACAATTTCGCTCCCCTTTACCTGTACGATAGAACCCGTCAGGTCTCTTTTTCGCGCCGTTCCATAGCCGATAACCACCACTTCTTCCAAAGATTCGTTTTCACTCTGCAAAAATATGTTGATCACTGTTTTACTGGCTACTGGTACTGTCTGGGATTCATAGCCAAGTATGGCGAATTGAAGACTTTCAGTAGGAGAGGCCTCAATCGTGAACTGTCCATTTGAGTCCGTCTGTGTTGCTGTTGTTTTTCCTTTTATGCTAATAGTAACTCCAGGAATAGCCGCCAAAGACTTACTGTCTTTGACTACGCCGCTGATGGTCTTCTGCCCCAATGCAATAGTAGACAGGAGGGACAAGAAAATAAGAATAGATAAACTCCTCATATAGTTTGGGTTTAATTAGATTTATAAAATAGGCACTGGTTATTGTCTATTGTATCTCAAATTTGCTGATGTATTGTGATGTATCCAATTTTTTGAAATTCACATTACTACTACAGAGGAGAAAATAGTTGCTCACTTTCTTTTGATTGTTTTCTTAATTCGTTGTTTTTTAGTGGTTTGGTTTTGTTTTGCTAGTGCACGTAGAATTAGGCTAAGTGTGTTTTTGACACTTTTAGCAATGAGAGGTAATGATGTAGTGTTTTTACTGTTTATCGCTCCAATAAGAACTCACTTAGGTTCTTGTCAGACGGTATATTCAGTTTTTTTCGTAATCGATAGCGGCGAATCTCTACCCCTCGAGTCGTAATATTCAATAGAGAAGCAATCTCTTTACTGGACATATTTAACCGGAGGTAAGCACAAAGTTTGAGGTCATTGGGGACCAGTGCCGGAAAGTCTACTTTCAGTTTCTTAAAGAAATTTCCATGGGCCTCATTGAAACTTTTCTCAAATACGTCCCAGTCTCTATCGTCATTGTGTGCTTCATCGATGAGTTTATTTATTTTGCGCAGTTCCTCTTCACTTAGGTGATTGCCTTCACCATCTTTCAGCTCCTTAAGCTGGCTATGGAGGTTGTTGAGCATTTCATTTTTGTAGACGATATTTGTAGCTGCGTTTGCTAGTTCCCTGTTTTTGATGGCCAGTTCATTTTCCAATTGTTGGTTTTTGAGCTTGATGAGTTTTTGTTCGTTCAATTCCGCTTCTCGGGCAATTGCTGCTTTTTGTTGTTCAAGTAGTCTACGTTTAATCTGGAACTGACGTTTTTGCTCTTGTTTGCGCTGTTGCGAACGAAGTAGTAAAAAAAGTAGAATAGCTATTATTACATAGATAAAGAGTGCATACCAACCCAGATACCAAGGATTGTTTATTTTAAATGTCAATGTGGATATGGGAGACCAGGTCCCATCTACTGATTTGGCTCTTACTTGGAAAACGTATTTTCCCGGAGAGAGATTAGTAAAATCCTTATAAGCAGTCTCGTCCCAGCTGGACCAGCTTTCGGAATACCCTTCCAAAAAATATTGATATTGAATTGGAACATTGCTGTAGAAAGGTGTTGAAAACGCAATACGCAGGTTGTTATTTTTATAATCCAGCACGATTTCCTCTTGATCGATTAGCATAGGTGCTTTCGATATATTCCATATACCAGAGATCATTGGGGGTGGTAGGCTTTTCTTTTGCCGTGGGAGTTCATCCCTATAAATGGCAAAGCCATTGTCCAGTCCGATCAATAAATAGGGCTGTTCGATTATATATACGCGTTCATAATAATCCATTAAACGGTTTTGTAGTCCATTTAATGAGGTTGAGTCAATAGTTATTGTGCCATTTTGTTTAAAGCTTACTTGTGCGATATGCGAACGCTTGATAAACCAATATCGATCTTTCTGAATGTGAATAATCTTATTAGCATATTGGAATGCCCCCAGTTGCTTGTTTAATTCTTCATGTGCTTTAAATTTTTTGACGATATCGTCGTATATATATAGACCCGAATCCGATGTAAATACAATGTTATTCTCCAGTTTGAAAGCTCCTGTAAACCCTATGTTTTTAATAGACTTATCGTCTTCGGTCCGGATGGTTGTTTTGAACGTTTTAAAATCTGGAGCAAGCTCAATTAGGTTTATGTTATTTCTGTTGCCCACCCAGTGATGGTGTTGGCTTTTGGTTGCGATGAAACGTGTAGGTTCTCTAAAGTCCCCGTATTGCTGTATAAAAGAAACGCCAGTCTTGTTTTGGAAAAGACTAATGCCTGTGTAGTTGCCTTGTAAGATATAGTCAGAGTTTGGTATGTTTTCAAAAAACCATCCACCAGTGATGTTAGATACCCTTTTGAAAGCCATCTTGTCCACTTCAAATGTGCCGTCATTGTGGCCACAGAGTAGCTTGTCTCCGATTACAGCGAGTGACCATACTTGTCCACTGGATGCGGGTACCTGTTCAAAATCTAGCGATTGAAAGGTATGTGGACCTTTCCATGGGCTTACAAATAACCCCTGATTGGTCCCCAAATAGATATGGTCTTTAAAGATAGCTGTAGCATATACAGTCCCTATCTTACCCGAAAAATCGGTATAAAAGTATAATGGAGAATTGATTTCGATGCGGTCGATTCCATTATCCAGTCCTACCCAAAGATTATCTTGTTTGTCTTTGGCTATACTTAATATGGTATTGTTCTGTAGTCCGTTGTTTTTGTTGATATGCTGTAGGATTTCTCCTTTTTTGTTCAATACATATACGCCATCCTTTATCGTACCGAATGCATATTGGTCATTGTACAGATCTATCCCATTATTTATCTGGGCATTGGCCAATATTTCGCTAGCCTTGATATCCCAACTCTTGATGTTTCCATTTTTATCTAGAAAGAACAATCCATGTTGGGCCGTACCCAGTAGGTAGCTGTCTTTATCATAAGGCAGTATACAGAGGATATTTTTATTTTTTAAGACATCTTTGTCCTTTACAGGTACGAGTTTTTCATCTTGCAGTAAGTGCAGTCCCGAAGGTAGCTGTTCAAAATAGAGTTTGTTTTCTATCTGATGAGGAAATAGAAAAGGTTCTCCATTGGCTGTTATAGTATGGACTGAATTATTTTTGTAAACATAGGTTTTCGAAAAGGAGTGGAAGTATACGGCATCATCCTGAATGATTATTTTCCAGATTTCATCATTGGTCAACAGACTTTTATCTTTAAGCGTACTAGAAATGCTGGTGTATACCATGCGTCCATGCGGCTTGCGTTGCCAATAACCAAATTCGGCATGTCCGCCGACATATATTTTTCCGTTTTTATCTGCTTTTACCGCACGGATGGTAGACTTGTTCTTTAGGGGATATAGATTCCAATATTGACCATCAAATGTGAGTAGCCCATCGGTATTTCCAAAGTAAATAATCCCATCATCATCGACAGAGGTACTCCAATTTTGGTTTCCGGCTTTGTATACATTTTTGTGAAACTGTTGAATAGATGGGCTACCTACCCGGATGATATTTTGAGCATGTGCAGGAAAGAACGATAAGGAGACAGATACCACAACAATGAAGGCCAGGTTGAAGAGCCATTGCATTAGGTTCCTATTGCACCACGTTGTGCTATTCTGTATGTGGGATATCATGTTCAAAGCGTGTGATTTACCACCCTATTGGCGTTTTGCTAATATAATAATCTTCGATTTAAGTCCAAAATAAGTGCAGGGTCATACCGATGTACTATCTGTTGGGGATGTCTTATCGCTGTGTGCAGTAATGTACAGGCTTGGTGTCATACTATAGTGCTTATGAAAATCCCTCGAAAAGTTTGATTGGACCGAATAGCCTACCATTGTGGCAATCTGAGCAATCGAATGTTTCTTCAAAAGAAGGAGTTCAGCAGCTTTTCGTAGCCTCGAAATATTGATCAATTCGTTAGGACTTAGGTCAGACAGTCCCTTGATCTTTCGGTACAACGTCGGGCGGCTCATATTCATAGATTTGGCTAGCACCTCTACATTAAGCTCTGTCGAGTCGATCTGTTCATAGATAACCCGATGGAGCTGGTCTATAAAATCCTTATCTGGACCCGATATATGCATATCCAGTACATTGGATGTTGATGGAGCCGTAAAATAGTCTTTAATAATTTTACGGTTGTTGAGCATATTACGTATGTTTACCAGTAGATATTCCAGGGAAAACGGTTTCTCAATATAGGCATCTGCTCCACTCTTTAGTCCTTCTATTTTGGCATCCAGTCCGTTTTTTGCTGTCAGGAAGATGACTGGGATATGGCTGTACAAGATATCTGACTTTATGCGTTTGCATAACGCTACACCATCCATTATCGGCATCATAATATCGGTAAGGACCAGTTGTACATTATTGGCTTCGATGATTTCCATGGCTTCAGCTCCATTGCCAGCTCTTAATATAGCGTAATCTCCTTTGAGCTCCTTATTCAGGTAGGCTAGTATCTCCTTGTTGTCTTCCACCACCAGGATGATGGGAGTTTCTGTTTCCGGGTTTTCTCCGGTAGCGATTCCCTGTTGTTCATAAGGAGCGACTGGTGGGTTGCTGGTGAACTGTTTGTTGTTTGGCTCGTCCTGCAGTATCGGGCAGGAAAGTAAAAACAGGTTCCGTTCACCTTTCGTATACACTAGCGACAGCGAGCCGTGGTGCAGTTCAGCTAAGGAGCGGGAGAGGGGGAGTCCGATTCCAGTCCCCGTATTTTTGTCCGCATCATGCAGTCTGTAGAAAGGCTCGAATATTTTATCTTTTTTATCAAAAGGAATAATCGGGCCATCATTGCCAAATTCTACATTAAACATGATGTCATCACTGTTGAACGGCAACAGTTTTATTTCAACTTTTCCGTACGCGTATTTAATAGCATTGTGGATCAGGTTGGTGAATATCTTTCGGAGCGCCTCACTATCCACATAAGCTGTCAGGGTAATACGGGGCAGTAGCAGTTCGTATGTTAGTTTTTTTTCTTTAGCGAGAGGCTGTAAATCATTAAATACCTCATCGAGAAGCGCATTGATCTCTGTCTTTGTAAAAATAAGGCTCATATTATTGTTTTCTGCTTTTCTAAAATCCAAAAGTTGATTCGTAAGAATGATTAATCTTAACGTGTTTTTCTCGATTAGGGCAAGGTCTTGTTGAATATCTTCATCCACGATTTTATTTCCGCTCATGATTTTCTCCAAAGGCATCTTTATCAACGTGAGGGGAGTCCTGATCTCGTGAGCTAGATTGGTAAAGGATTCCAGTTTGAGATTATAGATCTCTCGTTCTTTTTCCCTTTCATAGCTGTCCATCTTCCGCACATTGCTGGCCTGTACCCATAAAAAGTAATACCGCAAAATCAGAAAAACGACTGTTCCCAAGATGAATAGATAGAAGGTATAGGCCCATAGCGAGCGCCACCATGGCGGAGATACGATAATACGGAGCGTTTTTTCGGCCTGGTTCCATAGCTTGCTGTTATTGGCTCCTGTATATCTAAAGGTGTACGTTCCGGGAGGTAGTTTGTTGTAGTATATCTTTTGGCTACCCGTTATTGTCGTCCATTCCTTATCGTAGCCTTCCATGATGTAACTGTATACATTACTCTCAGGAGAGGCAAAACTCAGTGCAGCGATGTTGAAATTAATATTTGAGTGGTCGTAGGTTAGCCGCAACTCTTTGGATAGCGAGATAGAGCGTTGGAGAAAACCGTCTTTACCTATGGCTACATCCTTATTGTTGATCTGGAGATTGCTGATGAATACCGGAGGTACAAAGTTGTTTTTTATCGTCTTGGCCGGGTTGAAGCTGACCATTCCTTTTATTGTGCCAAAATAGAGCGTTCCGTCGCTATCCTTAAAGGCCGAGTTGTAATTGAATTGGTCGGTCGGTAATCCATCCCGAGCCGTAAATATGGTTTCCTCCGGACTGTTCTCTTCCAGTTTTACCAATCCGCTTCCCGTAGATACCCATATGGCATGGTTGTCATCCTCCAGTACTTTGAAGACCTGTGTCGAAGGGAGGCCCAGTTGGTGAAGGTAGGTGGTAAATTCTCCGTTTCTTCGGTATTTCGATAGCCCAGCCTCCGTCGCTAGCCAGATGTTTTTTTTGCTGTCTTCAAAAAGCCCATTTACATAATTGTTGACCAATGTATTTGCTTTCCCAGGCTGAGAGAGCAGTTGGCGGTTTATGCCAGTTGTACGATCGTATACGATTACACCACTGCCGTAGGTATTGATCCACAATATTCCCTCCGCATCTTCGTAGATACCCTGTATCCAGGCTAATGGGATAGGTACGAGCTTAAATTCTCTTTTCTTTTTGTCATAGCTATAGAGCCCTTTGTCGGTTCCGACAAACATGTTGTCGTCCCGCGTCTTGTAGAGGCAGACCACAAATTTGCTCCGTGTCAGTCCTTCTCCAATGCCCCTATAGTGTCTTTTTAGTAGGCCCGTTTTTAAATCCAGGATATCCAGGCCATGTGATGTCGATCCTACCCATAGCTCTTCGTCCATCATTGCCAGTCCGTGTAGGTTGTTGTGCGTTATACTTCCTAGCTTGCCGTCGGCTTTGAAATGTTGTACCTTATTCGAGTTTGCCAATATCCTGTTCAGTCCGCCATCTTCCGTACCCACCCAAAAATTGCCATACTTGTCTTTAGCAATTTCATGTATCACATTTCCGGAGAGTGAGAATTTGCCATTTCCCTGCAGGTACTTTTTAAAATTCTCGAACTGACTGGTATACTGATTTACCCCGCCAAAGAAAGTTCCGGCCCATACACTTCCTTCCTGGTCCTTAAAGAAATTTGTCACGACATTGTCCGATAGGGAGAACGGATTGAGCGGGTCCTTCTTGATGTGGTTTATTGCGCCTGTACTAAGGTCATAGCTATAGATTCCCATCTCCGTACCTATCCACAGAACAGATGGGCTTTGCTGGATAACCCCATGGACCAGGATGGCCTTTTGGGGGTGTCGCTTTGTGATGAGATCCGTGAGTTTGTTCTGTGTGCAGTCCAGCAGGTAGGCGGTATAGGCTGTGCCAATAATGACCAGCGAGTCATTGATCCCATATACCGTTTTGATGCTTGATCGTATATTTGGGTGCAGGGAACTAAGATCTATGGAGCTGAATTTATCCGCTTTGGCATTATACCGTAAGATATTGTGACGGCTGTCTACGAGCCACAGATCATTATTGTGATTCGTGCTGGCAGCGATGATCCGATCTATGAGCTGTTTGAAGACGTTGATTTTTTGGTCCTTCAAGCTGTAGCGATATAAGCGGCCGTTGGAGATAAACCAGATATAGCCCGCAGTTTGCTTTATAAAGCGAACCTCCTCCATTGGAACTTCTTCCACAAACTTAAAGTCTTCCCGTTCAGCGACGTATCGATACAAACCATGTGTGGTGCCGACCCACATGGTGCCTTTGCTATCCGTCAGGAGACTTAGTATAGACGAGCTACCTATACGCAATGCCGCCGAGTCGGTGTGGCTGAATACCTTAAATTGGTGGCCGTCAAAGCGATTGAGGCCATTGCGTGTGCCGAACCAAAGGAACCCCTGTTCGTCTTGGGTTATTGCGGTCACCGCATTGTTCGATAGCCCATCAATCGTTTGATAATTGCGGAAATAGGTGGATTGTGCTTCCACACGACCGTGCAGCAACAGCATCAATACCATATATAGAGAGACTATCTTTTTCAAAATTTAGATCTTAAAGCTAAAATAAGTAATAATTAGTTCAAAACGAGTTTGTCTGACACGTAATGATAAAAAGTTGAGACGCTGTGAATGCTGTGGAGCTATTGTTTTTCCCATTTTTATGTAATCAATGATAAACTGTTATGTAGCACCCTGATCTGCCATTCGGTAGTGGTCTGGGGTGATACCAATCAATAAACCAAAAAACACAAGCAGTATGAACAAAGAACTACTCAAATCAAGTGTAATGTCCTTGGCATTACTACTGATTACTGTTACATCCTTCGCACAGAGCAGATTGCTCAAGGGGAAGATTGTAGATGAATCTGCAAATCCGATTGCCGGTGCCACGATTAGGGTGACGGGGACCTCAGTAGGGACCAGCTCGGGACCTACCGGCGATTTTCAATTGGATATTCCCAAGGATGCTCGATTGTTGGAAGTGAATTACATAGGCTATACCGTAGCACAGGTTCCTATCTCGGGAGATTATATGACCATTGCACTAGAACCGGCCGCCGATCAGGGGCTCGATGAGGTGGTAGTCATCGGTTATGGTACTGCTCGCAAAAGAGATTTGACCGGTTCTATGGTCACTATCGGTGTCAAAGATTTCAATCGGGGGCTGACAACTAGCCCCGACCAGCTGATCCAGGGCAAGACCCCCGGTGTGATGGTCATCAATAATACCGGGCAACCGGGAGGGGCGACGACAGTGAGCATCCGAGGCAATTCGTCCATACGTTCCAGCAATAATCCGTTGTTTGTTTTGGACGGTGTACCGATGTCCGGCAATTCACCGCTTCCCGAGGGGCGTGGAGGCTTTACCTCCGATCGGGGTAATGCGTTGTCTTATCTCAATCCGAGCGATATCGTGAGTATGGACATCCTCAAAGATGCGTCAGCTACCGCTATATACGGGTCGCGTGGCGCCAATGGCGTCGTCATTATTACGACCAAAAAAGGGAAAGTAGGTTCCCCTGAACTTTCTGTGGGCGCATCTGCCGGAATTTCCAGTATGCGTGAGTTCCCGGATGTACTCGATGCCGGACGTTTTAGAGAGGCCTTAAAATATTATACTCCAGGTGATGCCAGTACCGCAGATTATGGAGGGAGCGAGGATGCCTTCAAGGCTATTACTAGAAATGCCGTTACCCAAAATTATTACGCTGATGTTGTAGGTGGCACAGAGCATGGCAAATACCGGGTGTCGGGAGGTTACCTCAATCAGAATGGAATAATCAAAAGCTCGCAACTCAAAAAGTATACAGCCAATGTTTCTGGTAACTTCCGGTTCCTGGAAAATAAAAGGCTGGGCGTAGACTTTGCAGCTTTTCTTACGCAGATGGACAATAATTATGCTCCTATCAGTGCGGTTGTGGGCTCAGAAGGTAACCTCATATCCCAGGCCCTGCAATGGAACCCGACAAGACCACTTATCGACGCTAATGGCAAACATACCTTTGTCAGTACAACTACACGCAATCCCTTGACCAGTATCGATGCTTTCAAAGATGAAGCCGTGACCAACACCACTATTGTCAATATCGCACCTTACTACAAGATAACAGATGACTTGGAGTACCGTTTCATCTACAGTGTGATGCGTCAGACGGGCAATCGTCAGGGGATGTACCGCGCAGGATTGATCGATCCTTCGAATACAAAGAATGAGCAGGCGTTCAACTCGAACAATGGGGAGACCAATATGCAGATGACACATATGCTTTCTTATAATAAGCAGATCAATTCCGACTGGAATATCAATGCGATGGCTGGTTACGAATATCTCGATTACAATTATAATAATAACATAGCCTTTGGAGGCGGTTTTAGCTATATGGGACTCAGTTATTTTGACTATTTACAATACTCGTCTGTAGCGACACGGGAGATTGCCTCCTATCGTAGTCCAACCAATCAATTGCAGTCGATGTTTGCCCGTGGTGGAGCCAATTACCTCAACCGTTATTTAATTACAGCAACATTGAGACGGGATGGCTCGACCAAATTTGGTAAAAACAATAAGTACGCCATGTTTCCTTCAGTCGCCGTAGCATGGAATATAGCAGAGGAGAGCTTTCTCAAATCTAATTCCTTTATCGATCAGTTAAAACTTCGCTTGGGCTGGGGCCGTACAGGTAACCAGGAATTTCCGTCGGGAGCATCACGTGACCGGATGATTTTCACCACTCAGGCCATTAGTCAGGCAAACTTGAAAAATCCCGATTTGAAATGGGAGTCTTCTGCGACAGTCAACGTCGGGGTTGATTTTTCGGTGCTCAACAATCGCCTCTATGGATCGGTAGATTACTTCCACAAGAAAACAACCGATGCGCTATTCGAGCAGACGCTAGCGATGCCTGGACCAGCGGGCCGTATCTGGGTCAATCTGGATGGAGAGATTGTCAATAAAGGGGTAG
>JAITLW010000010.1 GCA_031277715.1 Sphingobacterium sp.
ATCCGGACCTATTAGCGCACCGAATATCATTTCATTATTTTCTTCATGAATATTTCCTTTTGCACTTAGTTGATACCTTTTAGAATTGATAACCTCATTAACATACCTTTTTGCTTTAGCATAGTCCTTTATATGTAGGCTGTGTTTCGCTATCATTATACGCCCAAGGTCAGCGAGATTATTATCCTTGCCTGTAAGCTCCAGTATGCTTTTTTCCAGGTTGTTAATCAGATCCAATATAACTTCTTTCTCTAGGCTCCTTGGTGTATCAGTAGCCTGTGGACTCATATTATTTACATGCTTGTAGATCGGGTTTCCAAAGAAATTGATCAATTGCCAGTACAGCATAGCATACATTGGGTATACTTTATACTGGTAATAGGCCGTTTCAACGCTCTTTCTAGATTGAGAAAAGATATTGTTTGAAATGACTATATTTCGATATGCAGACGCAAATATTGAATTCACTTTTTCATTACTTGCTGTTAATTTGTGCGTATAAAAAGGATCTTGATTCCATCTCTGATCCATAATTGTATTCGCATACAGCGCCTCTAAAAAGTAGTATTGTTGGGTGTGATTAGAAAACATGGACAACAATCCTGAATATGCCTTCGCAAAATCAATTTCTTCCTCAATTATTGGGTCTGTCGGGACGATATCAAGGTATACGTCAAATATAGAAGTAAATGCAACCGTTAATCCCAGTTGTTGGTACCTCCGTTTTATATTTTCTATGACATTATTCTCATTAATATCGCCGATTGTATTTTTTAACGAAGACCTTAAACCCGGTTCAACTTTACCATCGTCTTCAATGTCTATCGATATTTTGCTGAGCAGCTCCGTTAGCTTAGCATTATCGCTACCCGTGTACAGCAAAAGCGTAGACGATATCCCCAGGAGGGCAGCCGAATGTTCATCTCCTTTTATCAGGCTAATATCCTCTGATAGTGATTGCGTCAAGCCACCCCGAATATAAAAAAGAGTATAAATCTCTTTTTGCGCCAGTTGTTTAGCTTCATCAAATGTCTTTCCTTCCTTTATTAATTTTTTTACCCTTTTTTCCTCCAGATGAGTCAATATATTAACATTAATGTTTTTAGTACCAGAGACCTCTGCTATTGCATTGAGAGATAATGTTGATTTAGAGAGGTCGCCCGTGATTTCATCAAAATAATATCCCGATACCGATACCTGTACATATTTCGATTTGAGTTCAAGGTCTGGCAGACTAAAACTCCCTTTATCGTCTAGCATTTCCGTTTTGAAAGACTTTCCTGTAGGGGAGAAATTATCGTTCAGTTCATAGATCATCACTGTAGAGCCCTGTACAAAAGGACCTTTTTCGACACTTCCCTTGATAGATACTTTATTGGAGGCACTATTTTCAGGATTATCCTTCTGACAGCTCCATAGTGCCACGATTAAGAAAAGACTTAGAATTACTCTCATAAAATGGGTTAAAATTTTTATTGATCCACAAATAACGTGTTTTTTTGGCAATTTGCAAATTGCCATATATCAATAGGTTACACTTTACGGAACACTGCCCAAAACCGGTGCGATGGATAGTGGGATCGGTTGCGCCGTCTGTTTTATTAGGCGGTCCGCGTGATTGATCTCTTACTGCAGTTGATTAATAGATCGTGTACTTGATTGATCATCCGGTTCATCGGACACACTGTTTGATTAATCAGTTGGCCCGTTTGAATGATCATCTGGTTCATTTGAATGATCAGTTGGTCCATTTGATTAATCGGTTGGCTCGTTTGAATGATCACCTGATTCATTTGATCAATCGTCTGGCGCAAAAGGACATTCAAAAGTTAGATACTTCTGTTGTATAAGCAAAAACACCGGCCTTGTTAGCCGGTGTTTTTGTAGTATTTATTATCTCCAAAGGCTTTGTGGAGCTTCCCCTTTGCGGATAGATTCTAAGGATGTTTCGAGGCGTTTCTTGACTTCCTCTGCTCCGGATAGAAAACTGTCCTGGCAGGCGATTTCCATCTCTTTGACAGCCTGTGCCTGGTTCCCGATCTTTAGCAAGAGCCCGGCATATACTGCCGCCGAAGAGAAATGAGGAAAGTAGGTATTGGCCTGCTTGGCCCAGCCCGTAGCTCTTTTCAGCATTTTAGGGTCAGTGGACTGATTGTAGATGTATTCGGCCGCATCGCGTAGGCTATACGAAAGACCCGACATCTCCTGGTGGCGCATCAATCGTTTCATCATGACAAAATTAGGATCCGACACAGAGTCAGTCTTGCCTTCGAGATAAGGCTTCATATAGTCCTCAAAGGTCTTTTTGTCTGACGCAATCTTGTCCGGAATGCCTGTTTTCATCAGGCCGTTGTCTACATAGTCTATTGCCGCAGCTTGAAGCTTGTCTACCTCATGGATGCCATTGTAGTACTGCATAACCGTTGCCTTGGCGATGGCCTCTTGTTCTGCCAGCTTGACATCAGACGCGACGAGTAGCTTACGGTAAGACGCAATCATAACAGGTACTAGGTCTGCCCTTTCCTGCTCGATGATGTTCTTCTGAAAATAATTGCGGATACCTGTTTCCAATATGCCTAAAGCGTATTTGACAGCGTCTAGAGAGTCTAGCTTCTCGCGGTTATTGTACAGGTAGTTGAATCCTTCGCCGCCAGGGATAACCTGAAATGTGGGATCGGTGAAATAGACTGCTCCAAGTATCTCTTTGTCCAAAAGCTGGCTCGCGGACAGCTTAGGAAGCAACTCTTCGATCAGATCGGCTGAGGGTAGCTTGGATAACGCGCGCTTTTTCATATAGCCGATCAAAAAGTCGGTATCTCTATTGCCTTTTTCATATTCTTCCTGCCATACAACCAATGGTTTTGGGTCATTGCGTTCCTGTAAGGCAGTCTCTGCCTCTTTCAGAAATGGTGCCGCAGGCATATAGCCCGATGTACGGTAGACAAGTTTGCCGTCACCATCGACAAATAGGTAGGTGGGATAGGAGCGTACGCCATATTGCTTGGCAAGGGCTACTCCTTCTCCTTTTTCGGCGTCAAACTTGTAGTTGACAAATGAGGCATTGAAAAGCTGCCCTACATTTTCCATTGGAAATACTTCTGCCGCCATTAGTTTACAAGGACCACACCAGCTGGTGTAGACATCGACAAATACTAATTTGTTCTCCGCTTTGGCTTTGGCCAATACCTGACTCCAGGTGCCTTCCATAAATTGTATTCCCTGTTGTGCACTGGCTACAAAGAAGGCCATTATTAAGATCATTGTCCCAATTAATCTCTTCATTCTACTTAAAATTAAAAACCGAATATTTCTTTTATTTTATCATCAAATTGAGCGGAATCTCCGACATAGCGAGCGATGATCTTGCCTTCTTTGTCCAAAAGGATTTTGGTCGGGAAGGCGGTAATACCATAGGCTTTGACGGCATCAAAATCAGCTATTCCCTCATTATTGAGCACCTGTATCCAAGTCATCTGATCTTCTTCAATCGCTTTTTTCCAGATACGTTTATTGTCTTCAAGACTGTTACGCTGTTCGTGGGCTATACCTACAATCTCTAGGCCGTGGCTCTTGTATTTGCTATACAGCTCGCGTAGATGTGGATGCGAATCGCGGCATGGCCCGCACCAGCTACCCCAGAAGTCCAACAGTACGTATTTGCCCTTGAGAGTCTCGAGGTTGACCGGTTGTCCGTTGATATCTGCCTTTTGAAGGGCAATAGCCTGCTTACCGATAGCAGTGGCTTCCATGCTGGCAATCTTGCTTTGGATAGCCTTTGCGTAGCTACTATTTTTATGGTTTTGGCCCAATTCGTTAAAAGCAGATTTTAGCTCGCCCAAGGAAAGTGAGTTGACCATCCCTGACAAGAAGTACATGCTCACTAGCGATTGTGGATGTTTTTTGATAAAGCTCTGTTGTAGGGAACTGTTTTTCGTAGCGTTGTCCTGACTGATGCGTGTAGCCTCCTCAAAAGCGGAAGAGTCGCCCGTAAGCTCAACAGTTTTGTAAGCTTTTTTTAGTAAGGTCCAGTTTTGGTCTTCCATCTGGTTCTGTTTTTCTTTGATGGCCGCCCATTCCGTATTCTCTTTTCCACCCTTTACTTTGGCCAAATGTACTTTGTCTACAGTTCCCGTAATCTCAATTGTCGTATTGGATAGAAAAAAACTAAGGGATGGTCCAGGAATTATAAACCCTTCACTGGTAGGAATCATGGATGCAGGATTGCCCCGGAAGCCGAGACTCGCTAAAACCGGCTCGTTTACCGTACCTTTGAATACAGCCCAGCCATTCTCGATGGTATAAGCAGTATCTATAGTATAGTCTTCACCGGAGGCAAAGGCTAAGTACATCGTGTATTTCTGGGGATTACTTATTTTGGTCTTTACGGTATAGGAACTCTGGGCCTGCACACCGAGTAAGCTTCCTAGAAAGGATAGAATTATTAGTAGGTTTTTCATGTTGTTACTTTAAAAGTTCTGTTAGACGTTCAATTAACTCTTCGCCACGTAGGTTTTTGGCAATGATAATACCATTGGCATCTAACAGGTAGTTTTGAGGGACTGCTCGGACTCCATAGGTCGCTGCCACTTCATTTTTCCAACCTTTTAGGTCACTAACATGAAGCCATTCTAGGCCGTCATCTTTAATCGCCTTAAGCCAAGCATCTTTTTTGCTATCTAGGGAAATGCCCAATATTTCAAAGTTTTTGCCTTTAAATTGTTCATAGGCTTTTACGAGATGTGGATTCTCACCTCGGCAAGGCCCGCACCAGCTGGCCCAAAAATCGATTAGTACGTATTTACCTTTTAGTGAAGACAATGTTATCTGTTTGCCCTCTGCGGTTTCTTGACTAAAGTCTATCGCCGGCTGACCAATATCCAATGATTTGGCCAAGTTTAGCTCTTTTAAAGCTGCCTTTGCTTTGTCGGTGCTACGGAGTCGCTCGCTCAAGCTATTGAATAAGGGTTCGAAGGTTGTTGGATTAATCATGCCAGTTTGAGACATTACCATGTCAAAGCTGACATAGGAGTCTGGGTGTGATTTGATAAAACTGTCATCCACTTTGTTCATTTCCAGTCGGATGGCTCGTAGCTGTGGGAATAAATCGTTCTGGCCTTTTTCGTCATATGCTTCAAACAGTGCTCGCATTCGTTCACTTAATGGAGCCATTTTGTCCTGTAATGGCTTGAGTTGTTGCTGTAATAAGAGAAAGTCCTTTTGTGTGGGACCTCCCGAAATGGTGGCGCTCTTTATTTGATCCGTGCCCTTCACGACGATTTTGGAAGCTTCTAGATAAAATTCTTGATTATCAATAGAGGCCATTTCGTCCATAGTTGTAGGTTGGTTTTTTTCTCCTGCTGCTTTTAGTCGTAGACCGGCTCGAGTGGGCTGATCTACTGTTCCTTGTAGCGAGAAGCTACCTTTTGTTACTATTGTCGAGTCGGTTATCTCCTGCCCATCTGCCGTAGTATAGTTGAGGATTATCGTTTTTTTATCTGTGGTAGGGTTTAGTTTTCCACTGATTGTAAATTTTTGTGCATGTGCTATAGAAATCATTCCGAAGCACAAGACCATGTATTTTATACTATTCTTCATCGTTTTATGGATTATTGTTCATTCCTGGGTTCTGTATCATAAGTTTTTCTGGAAACCGGAGTACTAATCTTTCTGGTTTTATGGTAAAAGTCTTGATCACACTACCTGTAGCTGAGTACAGTACACGACTATATCCTACAGTCGATTGGTAGACCGGATCTACAGATAATCTGCGCATATCGTACCAACGGGCCCCTTGCCCTGCAAATTCGCGAATACGCTCTTCCAATATAAACTGTACGAGTTGCTCTTTATTGCTGGCTATTGTCGTTGGTACCGATGCGTATTGGTTTGGCATACGGTGTTTACGAAGGTATTCTACATCGTTAGTAGCAGAGGTTAGATTGCCCAGCCTAGCCGAGCACTCGGCGCGCATTAAATAGATGTCCTGTAGTAGCATACCTATCTGATTGGAAATTGGCCCCATCCTACGGAGTAGCCCATTGGGGTAGTCTTCACCCATAAACGCAGCATTTGAGTAGAAATTTAATCGGAGATCATGAGGAGCATAGAGCCCGCTTGTGTGTTGGTTAATGACAATCTCAGAATTATTGAAGGCCCAATAGTTAGTAAATTGTTTGGCATATAGACTCTCTTCATTGTTGGGCGACATTGGGGTTTCTGGTCCAAATAAGCCGATAGGCATAAATTCGCCGTCAGGCGCAAAAGTAAGGTTGTAATCGTATAAGTTGACGGGGATTTGCGCAGATGCAAGGTCTGTCAATGATGCCGATAGGGCCTGTTCCGCTTTATCAAATTTGCCCATTTCCATGTAGATTTTACCCAACAATGCTTCGGCTGTTGGTTTAGACATCCTCAGGCGATGATATGGGCCCTCCGGAAGGTCAGGTATACTGGCGGTAAGGTCTTCGACGATAAAATCATAGACTTCTTGAACACTAGCTCGTTCAAACTTGGTCTCCGTGACATCGGCATTTTTGACAATAGGAAACCCTGGATCTGAAGTTGCGGTCGAAGCATCGTAAGGTTTGCCATAATAATTAATCAATATGTGGTAGGTCCACGCTCGGCCTGCTCTAGCTTCGGCACGAACGGCCTTCTTTTTCGCTTCTGTACCTTCTGTGGCCTCCTCAATTTCGCTGATTATTTTGTTGAATAGGTAGATGTTGTTCATAGGAACTCCCATTTCTGGCGCATCTTCGTCGGTTTCATAAACCACATCATCTCCACGGAAGAGCCGCTGAGTACGTAAATCTGAGCCTGAAAAATAGGGGTCCACTGCAGCGATCTCATCTCCTAATAGTACTTGAGCGTCTATATTCATATTCAATAGATCCAGATTGCTTAGTAGTAAGTCATAATCGCCAACTGATTTAGCAATTAGCTTACCTTTGGGAGTGATTTCTAAAAACTCTTTGGAACAGCTTAAGCAAAGTAAAGATGCTATACCTATGGCCCCTATTTTAAAAAGTAATGTCTTCATAATGTGTTCTTCTAGCATTCTTTGTTAAAAATTGACGTTTAGACCGACTGTAACAGAACCTTGGCCAAAACGATAGTTTTGCGAATGTACCATCTGGTCTATTGCATAGAACTGTGTTGCTGATGGTGTACGGATACCATTAAAAGCTTCGTGAAACTCCGGATCAATGTCGAAGGAGTTTGCTTTCCAGAGCATAATATTGGATACCTGTAGACGTAGACTGATATCATCTGTTTTTATCTTATGAGACAAGGTCTCTGGAAGACGGTAAGAAAATGTGATATCACGTAGCTTAATGTAGGAAGCGCTTACCACATTGATATCGGCGCGTTTGTAGTACATGACGTCTCTTCTCGAGTCGCTTTCAGACTTGTTGGATACATAGGCCGGCACATTGGTGAAAGCTTCGTCGCCAGCTTGTCTCCAGCGGTCCAAAAAGTCTGGATGCAATTGTCCTCCTGCGAAGCCAGATTGTACACTTTTGCTGAATACATTGCTATGTTCAATCATTCGGCCCGCATAGTATCCTCCTAAGGAATGGTTAGGACCGACATCGCGGCGCATCACATGCCCTAAATTGAAGGAAGCATTGGCGGATAGGGTAAAGTCCTTATAACGGAATGTATTGGTAAGACCACCACTCCAGACAGGTTGAAAAGTGCCCATATAACGTATGTCTTCTGGGGTCGCCACATTCCGTGTTTTAGTGATACTGCCGTCGGCGAGGCGAATTTGTGGATCGCCCATATTGTCTAGCCCCGCATATTCGTAAGCGAAAATCGAGAATGCGGAATAACCAGTAGCATACATCGAATTGACTTTTTGGTAGCCCGTTGTGAGGGCTGTAGGATTGTTAAGCTGTGTGATTTTATTCTTATTATAGGCTAGCACTAATCCCGTCTGCCATGAGAAATCATTTTTTCGGATGTTGACCGAATTAATGTTGAACTCAATTCCACTGTTTTTCATATTGCCGTAATTCCCTACTATGCTGGATTGACCTGTAAAACCATTAACGGTCATCATTCCGAGAAGATCGCTTGTTGTCTTTCCATACCAATCTATAGCCCCGTTGAGTCTACCATTGAGCACGGAAAAGTCAACACCTAGATTAAGTGTTTTGGTCGACTCCCAAGTCAATTTGGGATTGGCAGCTGTGGCGATACGCAAGCCTTTGCCATTCATTAGAAATCCGCTATTTTGGCTGGTTAACACATCATAGGATGAAGCTGTACCCGGAAGTGGAGAGTTTCCGGTGATACCATAGGTCGCACGTAATGAGAGATTATCGGTCCAGCTCCAATTCTTTGCGAAATTTTCTTCGGTTATAATCCATTTTGCGCCGGTACTCCAGACCAGTCTATTTTGAGCTGATTTGTCAAGACCAAACAGATTGCTCTTGTCAATACGCCAGCTGCCATTGATGGTATACTTTCGATTCAAGGTATAACCGAGATTCCCATAATAAGAGGTATAACGGATCTCTGTCTCGGATTGTCGGAATGGAACATCTGCCAGAACGCTACGTCCGAAAGAGTTGTCAATAACGGGCCCCGGTATTCCTGTAGTACGTAGTCTTTCATAATCGAGGTAGGCGTAAGTCTGAAGGTCAAGGTCATAGCCTCTCACCATACTTTCATTTGTGATGAAGAGTTGACTCTGTGCCTCTTGGCCAACAAGAACGGTTAGTTGGTGCATTCTATCTGCCCAATCTTTATCATAGATTAATTGATTCCGTACGGTCCAGTTCTGCGTATTATTCTGATAGGCACTATAGGTTCCCCCCGTAGTAGGTAGGAGGTATTTGGGTGCTGCACCAGGCGAGGAGACAGTAGTGAATTGTGCTAGTTCTGTACGGTTTAGATAGCTTTTGGCATCGTCATAAGATGTACGTCTATTGGTCCCTTTGATAAAGCCGTATGTACCCTCAAATCGTAATCCTTTGTAAAGGTCTATTTTAGTGCCGGTGGTCAGTCGAGTATTCCAACCGTTGTTTTTGGTAAAGCCATATTCCATTTCATTCAGTGGTATATAATTGAGGTCGATGCCACTTAGCTTTTCCCAATTATTACGTACCGACTCGCTTCCGTAGCCCATATAAGGGGTCGCTATAGGATTTCCATTGTTATCCATGAATAGCTGGTAAGGATAAAAACGATAGTCAATAGCCTGTGTGCGTTTGGCTGAAGAGGTATTGTTTGAAAGGTCTGTAATCAAATAGAACTGTAGCCAGTTGTTGAGTTTCAGATCTTGCCTAAGATTAATTTTGTACGCATTATTAGCTTCGCCAGGGCGTGGGGAAACAGTATTGGTATAGGCAGCAGATCCATAAAATGCGTGCTTATCGCTACCTCCACGAACAGACAAGGAGTGGTTCATCACTGAAGCATTACGGTAGAAGAGGTCTTTGATCTGTTGGTGGTTGTTGAGCGATGAAAGACTATCTAGACTTCGATTGGCTTGAGCCTGGGTGATGACGCCACGATACTGGTCATATAATATCTGTTCATGAGGTGCTATACCCGATCCACCAAGCCCGTCGAAGGCAGATACTTGAGACCAAGGGTATAGTGTAGGGTTGAACATTTCTTTGGCAGCTTGTATAAACTCTGCACTAGATAGCGTGGGGATATAATCAAGATCGGGTTTGCCCTGAAAATTCATGAAGGCATTGTAGTTGAAACGTAGTCTCTCGCTATAACTTCCTTTTTTTGTCGTAATGACAATAACGCCGTTAGATGCTCTCGCTCCCCAAATAGAAGCAGCTGTGGCATCTTTTAAAACGGTAATATTTTCTACATCTTGTGGGTTTATGTTTGCCACATCGTCGATAGCGATACCATCTACAACATATAATGGATTGCGGTTGGTCCCTTGGTATTCGCCGAATCCTCCATCGATACCGATGGTAGATAGTCCGCGGATCAAAAGTGGATTATTGGTTCCTGGAGCATTATTTATCGTTAGTCCCGGTACGAGTCCATCTAATCGCTGCAGGATATTCATGCTACTCGAACGGTCGGCGATAACAGCCATGTCGGGATTTGAATAAGAGCCGGCACTACGCTCCTTGGATATTTTTTGATATCCTGTATTGATCACGGATATGGCATCGAGGTTTTCGACCCGGTTTTTTAATACGACGATAATACCAGAGCCATATTTGTCTATGGATTTTATTTCATGATAGTAGCCTAATAGTCTGCAATTAAGACGATCACCGATTGCAGCCTCGATACGGAAGCCCCCTTTGCTATCGGTCTGTGTACCTTTATCCTTGCCTTCGATCACGATGGTTACACCGACTAATGGATTGCCTTTTTTTTTTTTTTT
>JAITLW010000042.1 GCA_031277715.1 Sphingobacterium sp.
TAGATCGATCAGAATAGAATATCCTCATTAATATACCTAAGACGCTTCAAGATCCCTAATGGTTTAATTTTTTCGTTTAAAGACAGGGACCGTAGAGCAGGGTTCGCCGTACATGATACTTTTGGCTACCAAGCTGAGCTTATGGGTGAAGGATACAAATGCACTCTCTGGAATAAAGATATCACCACATCCTTTTACTACAATACGCTGGTCATTATAAACCGAGTAATCTATAGCTTGGATAGCTTCAGAGAATAAGTCACGGACTACTTCGTCTTCGGTACCAAAATGTATGCTTTTGGCAAAAGTGGTGAGCTTGTTGGCCAAGATCATATAGGCCCAAGTCGGCACAATCGCATCTGTAGAACAGGTAATAGCGATATGTTTGTCTTGATACTGAGACCAGTCATGTTGTTTGACAAAGTCTCTGAAATCTTTCTCTTTGAGAATCAGGCCATGGAATAGGTTATCCTTGATGTCGTAAGTTAGGATATCGTTCTGTACAGGCGCATATTCTGCTAGATCAATAGTGATAAGACCACTTTGTGCAACTTTATTGACTATGTTCTCTTGAATATCCATATGCTAAAAATATAAAAAAAGCCGGACATGTTACCATGCCCGGCTGTAAAATTAATTATAATATCTTAATAAAATCTAATGCGATTGTCATCAATCTTAGCGTTGTCCTGCAATGCTTTAAAGATTGAACCCCACGCGCGTTGTTGTTTAGATGTCAACATTTGTTTTTGTTGATTTTTACGCTCCGTGTCTACCATCTCTTTAGGGTTTACAAAGCTATCTACTTGTACAGCATAGATACCTTGTGTTCCTTCAATAGCTTTAGATGGTTTGTTTGGTTGTAGACCGAATACAGTACCGATGACCGTACTTTCTAGTGATACACCTGGTATTACTGGATTCGCTAAAACGATGTTTTCAACAGCGATTGCAGGCTTTCCGGCTTTTTGAGCTACTTGATCCAATGAGGTAGCACCATTAAGAGCGTTATTCATTTTTTCTTTTAGCATACGTGCTTTTACAAGGTTTTTGACACCTAGTTCGATATCGCCTTTAATAGCCTCTAAAGGTTGAATACCTTTCGGGTTGATTCCTGAAACTTTCGCTACGATAAAGGCATTTTCTGTTTCATAAATCTTATCGGATACATCACCTTTTTTAGCCTCAAAAATCCAACGGATTAACTCTCTTGAAGCTTCGGCGCCGTTTAACGAGTTGTCCATAGGTTGTACACGTGTAGCTTTCTGCAGATTAAGATTGTCCTTTTTTGCAGTTTCTTCAAAATTGGAGCTATTAGCCGCAGTAAAGAATGTGTTTGCTTTTGAATAGATAGCATCGGTAGTTTCTTTTCCAGCGGTGATTACCTTATCAAGGATTGCTGCTTTTACAATTTTAGAATTTCCGATTTGCTTCTCGATTTTTAAAATATGTACACCAAATTGTGATTCTACGATAACTACATCTCCAGCTTTACCATTGAATGCAGCTTCTTCGAAAGGACCAACCATTTGTCCTCTAGTGAAAGTTCCTAAGTCACCTCCGTTAGCTTTACTTCCTGGATCTTGACTGAATTCAACTGCTAATGCAGAGAAGCTTTCTCCTTTAGCAATTAGACCTTTGATGGAATCTGCTTTCGCTTTTGCTTTGTCAACACCACCTTCTGCAGCTGCATTTAAAAGGATGTGACTTGCTTTAACAGAGTCTGGACTGAATTTGGAATCTAAGATTTTCGCAATCTCATAAGCCCCGTTTGATAAAAATGGACCTACTGTTGCGCCTTTTGCCGCGTTGAATATAACGGAATCCAGAGCTGGGCTAACTTGACCTTTTCTGTAGTAAGTTACAGGATATTTGTTGTCAGAGCTTCCTACAACAAATAGAGAATCATTGGTAGAAGCTGCTAATTCACCTTTTAGGGTTTGAATTGCCGCTAGCGTAGCAGTAGAGTCTTTAGCTGTTGCACTAGCATCAAACAAAACATATTCTACTGTACGTGTTTCTTCTGGGTTTTTGAAAGCATTTTTGTGCTTATCATAGTATTCTTTGTAGTCAGCATCTGTTAATTTGATGTCTGCTTCATTAACTGAAGAATAATCAAGCAATACATACTTGAAGTTTGCCAATTTATTCTTTGCCGTATATTCGTCCTGTGCTTCTAGTGCTGTAACATATACAGCATTGCTTAGTAAGTTCGAATACTTTTCTGTCAATCTTTGTGTGCGAACATTCTCTAGGAGTAATTCCCATTGCTGTGCGACCTGTGCGTTGCCACCCTTTGCCTCATTAATTACTTGGGTAAGGTAATTACGGTCAAATTGACCTGTCTCCGGGTTCGTGAAGGTTTGCATAATCTGAGGAGAAGGATTTGGACCAGTGATAAGGTCATTAAATTCTTTCTTACCTACGGATAATCCTAATTTTTCAATCTCCGTCGCCATCAGCTCTTTGGAAATAAATTGATTCCAAACCTGTTGTACCGCAAAGTTTTTTATTTGGGGAGTTTCAGCTCCACCCATTTGCTGCTGATACATAGCCGAAGTTTGTTCTACCTGCGCATTGAAATCATGGTAGTCGACAGAGTTTCCGTTTACACTACCTACTTCGTTTTGCTTCTTAGCCCAAAACGGCGTTCCGGACTTAATGATGTCCCCTAATAAAAATGCAACAATTGCTAAGCCGATTATGAATATTACCAATCCAGCACGGTTACGCAAATTACCCATTAATCCCATATTCTCGTATTGTATTTATGTGTTCTTTAGTTATTTAATTGTGTTTTGTTAAAACAAGGCGCAAGATACAACTTTTATAAAAAAAAAGAGTAAATTTTTATAACGTAAATAAAACTTATTTAATCCTTTATTGTTGAGGTCGAATTAATTGCCGAATGAAGGCAACTGGCTATTGCCTGAGGGGATATAGAATCCCGTCATATTTTGCCCGTTAATGTTTCTAAATTCGGTGTCCGAAGTGAAAGACGTTGCTAAAAGATTGCCTCTGGCGTCTTTAAACTCGAATGAAATAGGAACATCATTGTAATAGATCTTCTTTTTTTCATCATAGTAGAGCTCTTCCGTTTTGATGACTGAACCATCGGCCATATTGACGACTACATTTTTTTTGAATTCTGTAATCCCATCCAGGACACGTTGTTTGCCATAGTCGGATCGTATACGTTGGCTTTCTTTGCCTTCCGCATCATAAAATATAATCTGTATGCCTTTTTGAAACTCATAATTGCTATTCTTATTGCCTGTGGTGTCGTGGTATACACGCATTTCTGGACCTGTTAATTGGGCTTTTACAACTGCTGAGTCGCTTAGGATAATTTTTACATCTTTTGAGATATCTACGGCTTCTTCTTGCTGTATATTCTCAATTTTACTGACATCACGGAGGTCATTCTCACAGCTACTAAGTGAGAAAACCCCTATTGCAATAAAAAGCAATAGGGGAATATTAATATCTAATTTTGAGAATACTTTTCTCCTGTTAGTCATAACTTCTTCTGCGGAACCAAGTGTCATTCAATGTAAAACCTAGATTAAAGTTGATATAACGCTCGCGTACTAGGTTGTTGGATAAAGATCCTCTTTGGCCGAATTCAGCAGATATGTTTATCCGTGAGAAGGTAAGGCCAAAGTTTGTTTCAGGCAACGGCAGACCTAGACCTACTGTGACTGCCATGTCATCTATATTGTTATTATTGTATTTAATCGGCGTTTTGTCGTACCGAAATCCTAGTCTGTAATCTACGATGTTCCAATATCTA
>JAITLW010000121.1 GCA_031277715.1 Sphingobacterium sp.
CCCGGCATAACCTTTAAGGATAAAACACGAGCTATTGGAAAAAGTGTGCAGAAATTCAGACAAGAGAAGAAATACTTCCTTCTGCTGGTCTGTTGGAGCCCAAGCGAATTGTTGTAAAAGCAAATTGTTGATGAACACGTTCAAAGTTATCTAAAAAGGTTTGTCATTTCAATTGTAAAAGCTAATTTTGTTTGATTGGGCGATTTACCTTTATCTTATCACACATATGAATTATACAGCAGACGATTTTCATTTTCACTATGTATCGACTTATTCACTTCTTATTCAGAGTGATTTTCAGAATGATCACCTCGTGGTGATGGATGAAGATAAGCAGGTTTTGGTCTACATGACCTATGATAACTTGAGCCCCTCTGCAGAGGCAATTAAGATATTGAGTCTTCCATTTAAAAAGGTTTGTGTAAATCTTCCCCATCAAGATTTGATTTGGGTTCCTTCAGAGGTATATCATGAAACGGAGAAGGGCTTGTATGTAGACTATTTTGCAGAAAGTGACATTAACCGGATTATGTCTAAGGATATTGAGGGCTTAGGAGTTACTGCATTGTTTCAGTATGATCAATTGTTGTACAGCCGTTGGAAGAAGATTTTTGCAGAGGCAGATTTTGTTCCTTATTTTGAAGTCGTAATAAATCAGGCACAAAGTTATATCCCTATTCAGGGAGAAGTACTTGGTGTCCATCTGTACGACGATCAAGCAGATATATTTTTGTTTGTAAATGGGGAGTTGAGATTGTATAATACCTTTGAAATAGCTACTCCGGATGATCTTAGTTATTTCGTTTTGAATGTGTTTAAAAACTTTTCGATTAAGGACAAAGTGTCTAAAATATTACTCAGCGGAACATCTAGAGAGTCTGAATGGTTTGAGCGGTTGGGTAGATATGCGGAGTGGGTTGATATGATTCAACCTAAAGAAAAATGGATCACAGCCAACGACGAGGTATCGCTCCGTTTGGAAGAATTGAATGTTCTAGCAGATAGTGTGTCATGCGTATAATCGGAGGAACATTGAGGGGGATTAGGCTTAATCCTCCAACTAATTTACCCGTTCGCCCCACTACTGATATCGCTAAAGAGGCATTGTTTAATATTCTACAGCAGTATGTTGAATGGGAAGAAGTCAAATGTTTAGACTTATTTTGCGGAACAGGAAATATTTCGTTCGAGCTCGCATCGCGAGGGGCAAAGCAAGTGGATTCTGTGGATATTCATAATAAATGTTTGTTGTATGTTCGTGAGATTGCGACAAAACATCATTTAGATATGATTCGTACACGTAAAGCCGACGTTCTTAAGTTTGTGCAGAGTTGTAAAGATTCGTTCGATTTTATTTTTGCTGACCCTCCTTACGATATCGGAGTCTTGCCTCAATTGCCAGAACTGATCCTCACTAACGGTTTGTTGGCTCCTGGCGGTATCTTGGTGGTAGAACATCCGAGGATGCGTAAATTAGCAGCACATGATTACCATTTGGAAACTAGGACGTACGGAAATTCATCGTTTAGCTTTTATAGGCAACCTGATATGGATATCAATGCTAGTACGGGGAATATTGAATAAAAGATAGTATTTATTGTAGATATGAAAATAGCAGTTTTTCCAGGGTCATTCGATCCTTTTACATACGCCCATAAGGATTTGGTGGATCGTTCTTTGACGCTCTTTGATAAGGTTTATATTGCGGTAGGAGTGAACGCCTCAAAAAAGGGACTTATGGGAAATGAGGAGCGAAAGTTGGCTATTGAAGAGCTGTATCGAGGCCAAGATCGTGTTGTGGTCGATATCTTTACGGGGTTGACTGTCGATTATTGTAAAAAAGTAGGTGCTACTTTTATCCTTAGAGGTCTTCGTAGCACTAAAGATTTTGAGTATGAAGATGCTATAGCGCAAAATAACCTTATCATGGCACCAACCATAGAGACTTATTTCTTAATAAGCCGGAGCGGTACTGCACACATCTCTTCTACTATCGTTCGGGATATTTTAGGTAATGGGGGGAATGTCGATAGATTAGTTCCCCCTGAGATACTAGCCTTTGTAAAAGATTAAGTTCTGAAGAACTTAATTTTATTGCCTTTTATTTTTCCGCTTCCTCCATTCTTAATTATGGTGATTGCTACCTTTCTTCTTACGGCTATATAGGATTCTTTGTCTTTTACTTCAATCAAACCTATATCGTCTTTCTCTAACCCTGGGATTTGTAGAATGTATCCAACAATGTCTATCTTATTTACCTTGTCTTTTTTGCCGAAGGGGATATATAATGTACAGTAAGGAGTGTTGTCCGGAAGCGGATATTCTTCATCCAGTATAATCTCTTCGGTATCTTCAGGAAGATAAGTAAAGTTGTCATCTGGTTTTAGCATGATGATGACTTCGCCAGAGTTGTTCATCCGGGCAGTTCGTCCATTTCGGTGTACAAAGGCATCTTCCTTGCTCGGTAGCTGATAATGTATAATGGTGTCTATTTCGGGAATATCCAATCCTCTAGCGGCCAATTCTGTGGTAATAAGTATCCTATTGCTATTATTTCTGAACTTGAGGATAGCTAGTTCTCGGTCTCGTTGTTCTAACCCTCCGTGAAACATATCATGAATCAGTTCTCTATTTTCAAGTAGTTCACTAATGTGATCTACAGCGTCGCGATGATTACAAAAAATAAGAATCTTCTGCTCTCCTAAGCTACAGATTAAATTAAAGAGGGTTTTGAGCTTGTGTTGGACTGGAGATATCGTTTTCTTGAATCGAATTGCAGGTTTGTTTTCCGCATCTGCTAAGAAATCAAGTTTTATAGGATTATGTAAAGGAAGAATTTCCGGGAATTCGTCAAGATCTGTTGCAGATGTTAGAATTTTGCGTTCCAGAGAGTGGGTGGCAGTTGTGATTTTCTCTAACTGGTCCAAGAATCCCAATTCTAAGGATTTATCAAATTCATCTAAGACTAGGGTGTGGATGTTATCAGTTGAAAAATGAGAACGCTCGAGATGGTATATGATCCGGCCAGGAGTCCCAATTAATATTACAGGAGCTTCCTTTAAGGCATTCCTTTCTATCTTTGTGTCATGACCTCCATAACAACACAATATTTTGTGTCCTTTTATAACCGTTTTGACAACAGATTCTATCTGCAGTGCAAGCTCTCGGGTGGGGACAATCAATAGGATTTGTACTTCGTTTTTTTTGTTCTGGATTAGCTGTTCAATTAAAAGACAAAAAGCTAAAGTTTTTCCAGAACCAGTTGGTGATAGTAGTATAAAGTCTTGCTCTGGACTGAACTGAGACAATGTCTCTTTTTGCATGTTGTTCAGATCATCAATCTGTAGTCTTTTTAAGAGCGGTGTTAATTCCATGCAGCAAAGATACCTTTTTCTGAGTATTATATAATTTGGTCGAATAAAAAATGATAAAGAGGACGTTGTATAGTTTTGGCATAAACTTTGTTGTTACTTTAGTATTCATAATTTAGGTTAATAATTGGTTAGTTAAAAAACCTTTAATCTCTCCGGTTAAAGGTTTTTTTTATTTGTCCTTAGGGAAGAGGGGATGTGAATATTTCATATATAATTTCTATTTTTGAATTATAAAATATGTGTTGTATATTAGTGTTATTAATACACTAAGTGTTAGCTGTGTTTGAGTCATAACCTTATAAAAGAAAATGAGTTTAATTATCGATGTACATGCGCGCCAAATTTTAGATTCGCGCGGGAATCCAACAATTGAAGTTGATGTTACTACACAAAATGGTTTTGTGGGTAGAGCTGCTGTTCCTTCTGGAGCGTCTACGGGTGTTCATGAAGCTGTAGAGTTGCGTGATGGAGACAAGGCAAAATACCTTGGTAAAGGTGTTTTGAAAGCGGTAGAAAATGTTAACACAGTTATTGCGCAAGCTTTGGAAGGTGTTGATGTTTTTGAACAAAATGCAATTGACAAGATTATGATTGATCTTGATGGTACAGAGAATAAAGGTAAATTGGGTGCTAATGCTATTCTAGGTGTTTCTTTGGCAGTGGCAAAAGCAGCGGCCCAAGAGTCGCGCCAGCCGTTGTACCGGTATATAGGAGGTGTCAATGCAAATACATTACCTATCCCGATGATGAATATCATCAATGGAGGTTCGCACTCTGATGCTCCTATTGCTTTCCAAGAGTTTATGATCATGCCTGTGGGTGCTCCTTCTTTTTCAGAAGCTTTGCGCTGGGGTACGGAAGTGTTCCATAGTTTGAAAAAGATTCTGCACGATCGCGGTCTGTCTACTGCAGTAGGTGATGAAGGTGGTTTTGCGCCAACTTTTGAAGGAACAGAAGATGCTATCGAGACGGTATTGAAAGCTATTGAGTCTGCTGGTTATACGCCAGGAGTAGATATCTGTTTGGCATTGGATTGTGCTGCATCTGAGTTTTATGTAAACGGTAAGTACGATTACACAAAATTTGAAGGTGAAAAAGGTGCTATCCGTAGCTCTGAAGAACAAGCAACTTATTTAGCAGAATTGTCCGAGAAGTATCCAATTATTTCTATTGAGGATGGTATGCAGGAAGACGATTGGTCAGGATGGAAGTTGTTGACAGAGAAAATTGGTGGTCGTGTTCAGTTGGTGGGTGATGATTTGTTTGTTACAAATACAAAACGCCTTCAGCAAGGAATCGATACGGATACAGCTAACTCTATTTTAGTGAAGGTAAATCAAATCGGATCATTAACAGAAACGATCAATGCTGTGACACTTGCACAAAATAGTGGCTACACTTCTGTTATGTCTCACCGTTCAGGCGAAACTGAGGATTTTACAATAGCTGATTTAGCTGTTGCATTGAACTGTGGACAGATTAAGACTGGTTCGGCTTCGCGTTCTGATCGTATGGCAAAGTACAATCAATTGTTACGTATCGAAGAAGAGCTTGGCGCAAATGCCAGATTCATTGGTAAGGACTTTAAATTTGCAATCAAAAAGAAATAGTTTAATTACTACTATAGAAAGGGGCTTTAGCCCCTTTTTTTATGAGGCTTTGTGAAAAAAGGGGATTTGCAGTGAAGATGCTAATTAAACTGATTTTGTACTTGTCTAAAAGTTTTTTTAAGTTTAAGCATAAAGTCCAATCTTAGTATTATTTTTGTGCCATGGAAAGAATTGTCTCTTTAGTCAAGAATAGATTCCTTATATCGGGGGTAGCATTTTTGGTATGGATGTGTTTTTTTGATAGATATGATATCGCTACTCAGATTGGCTATCAACAAGAACGGAATAAACTGGAACTGGAAAAGGAGTTTTATTCTAATGAAACGGACAATATCGAACAAGCGATTAAAGATGCACAATTCAACCCAAGTGAGATACAACGTATTGCCCGTGAGAAATACAAGATGAAAAAAACTAACGAAGATGTGTATGTAATTACTGAGGTTGAACCCGAGTAATTTTTTCTGTTTTATTATCCCCCAGTAAGATTATACATTCTAAATGCTTTTTAGACTGTAGTTTGTTGTTTCCCTGAAGCTTTTATTGTTTACTGTTTGGATTTTGCTGTTCCTGCCCTTAAATAGGAGTAGTGAGTTAGGTTTCGTAGTGTATGAAGATGATATAAAAAAAGGCTAATCTTAAGATTAGCCTTTTGTACCTAGGGCGGGAATCGAACCCGCACTCCCTTAACGGGAACAGGATTTTAAGTCCTGCGTGTCTACCAGTTCCACCACCTAGGCAACTGAGCGAAAGACGAGATTCGAACTCGCGACCCCAACCTTGGCAAGGTTGTGCTCTACCAACTGAGCTACTTTCGCTTGACGTGATGCAAAGATAGACAGAAAAATGAAAATGCGAAATTTTTATTTTCTTAATTTTAGGTGTGGCTTGTAAGGTGCTCAATTTGTGTCTATTAATTTTTATTGTTTTTAACAAAATACCTGCTTTAGGTTATTAATGCATGGTTTTTGCTTACTTTTGGGCGGTGAATTGATCATAAGATATGAAGTATTTAGGTTTTCTGGTTGTTTTCTTTAGTTTTTGTTGGGTGCAGGGCTATGCCGATACCTACCCTGAGGTGGTATTTGATAATAGTTTGGTAAAAGGTAGCTATGCGAAAAGCCGAGTTCAGTATGCCGGTGCTAGTTGGGTTGAAAATGTAAATGGCCATTTATTGGTTTCGGATACGTTGTTCTTTACTCCGGGAAATGCGCTTTCTCTCCGTTATTTGTCCAACAGCCAAGGCCACTGGGATGTTAGTTTACGATATAGTAGGCAGAAATATCATTACAGGTTTTCGGATAAAGATTTTTTGAGCATACGTATGTATGTAAAGACTGAAAATACGGAGCTTGGTGATTTGCCAAGATTGTATATTAGTCAACGTAATAAGACATCGGATACGCTAGATATTCGTTCTTATATCGAAGATTTCGAAGTCGGGAAATGGGTACAGGTTAAAGTTCCTGCTAAGGATTTTAAAATAGAGAATGCAGACGAGCCCATTAGCGGTGTACATTTTATACAGCATAGTGCATCTGATGAGATGCACCATGTCTTTATAGATCAGGTTGAGTTTCTGCCTGCCAAGTATTCTGAGGTCAAGTTGAGTACAAATGCTGTGTTGACGGAGGCCGTCGGCTACGATCGCATTGTTCATCTTAAATGGCAACTACCTCTTACACCAAGTATCCGATATATAAAAATATACAGATCTGAAGATGGGCAGGTATTTAGGCCTATCGGCATAAGGCCTGTGCAGATGCAGTCGTGTCTAGATATTGTGCCTGTGATAGGTCAGAAATACTTTTATAAGATTACCTGGATGGATTTTAATTATGAAGAATCTCTGTTTTCTTCTGTAAAGGAGGCGTCAACAAAAAAAATGGAGAATGATGCTTTGATTACGCTTATCCAGATGACCCATATCAACTATTTTGTAGAGAATTTTGATATAAATAGTGGGATGTATTTGCCTTATCGATCTAAAGACAAAGCGGTAGTTTCGACTAAGGAAACTGCTCCAGCGGTATTGTCACTTCTTATTGGAGTGGAACGTAAATTTATCAATAGACAAGTTGCGCTAAACAGAATTTCTAAGATGACTTATTTTTTGCTGCGCGCACAGAATAAATATGGTATTTTTCCTGCTTATTTTGATGGAAGGAAGGGAATTCCAGAATATCGTAGGGGATTTTCTTCTTATGATGTCAATGGAACGGCCTCTCTTATCGAAGCATTATTGATTGCAAGGCAATATTTTTCGCAAGACAATGAAATAGAAAGAGATTTGCGGAGTAGAATTACAGCACTTTATGATAATGTGAATTGGCAAAAGTTGGTAGCAGATGGAACAACCGGTGTTTTACGTTCAAAATTGAGCTTGATGGAAGAAAGTTCTTCTGAGGATATTAATACAGCAACTTTTCTGTCGGGACCTAATGATGCAATAAATACGTATTTGTTGGCAATCGCCGCCCGGAAATATCCGCTACCAGCGTCTGTATACTATAATGGAATTTATAGTAATTATAACATTAATAGACACGAACATATCGAAGAGTTGGATACGGATATCTATTCTGATAGTTTGATCCATGATTATACAAATCCTCCCCAGAACGCCAAAGTAGGTACGGATACGGTGACTAGGCTCTCGATCATCCAACCGTCGACACAATTTGGAGTGTATCTTCCCCTTGGTGAAATGAGAGGGAGTTTGATTGATCTGTACAAGCCTTTCCTTACTATAGAGCCGAAAATTCTAAAGGATAGTTTGATGGAGTGGAGTGGGGTATTGGAGGCTTATACCCAATATGTGAAACGCAGGGATAATGAAGTGGGGGTAGGGACAACAAATAGTGATATTTGGGGGTTCTATCAACACAAGGATAGTATTGGTAATTATCGGGTGAATCCTGCTATTGCACCATCTTCTATTATTATTGAACCAGAGTTGGGGATTGCTTCTGTTTTGGCATTGTATGCTCAATATGGGCATATCTTATTTACGGAATACGGATTCAGATCTTGGCTAGATTTACGTAATGATGATGTTTCGGATGAATATCTTGCGTTAAACCAAGGAGCTATAGCAGTTATGTTGGAAAATGCAAAATCAGGGATGATTTGGAAATTATATCAAGAAATTCCCGAGTTACAAAAGGTGCGAAAAGAATTGTTTTTGGGACAGGTAGAAGACATTAATTAAAATTTACATATCTTAGTTAGCGCTTTTGCTAATTGTCCTTTTTTAGATAGATTGTTATAGAAATTATATGAAGAAAATCGTTTTGTTATCAGCGAGTGCTGTTGTGTTATTTTTTACATCTTGTAAGCAACAGCAGATTATTGTGAATTCTGGTGCTGTAGTGTCAAAGGATGGTACAGATGATGGTTTGAAAAATGTCAAGAGTGAATTTGAAGACGCTTCTAGGACCTCAGAAGGGATTAAATTTACCTTGTCATCGGATTTGTTGTTCCCAACAAACTCCTCCTATTTGACAGATAAAGCTAAGGTTGAACTTACCAAATTAGCGAAGCTGATGAAAGAAGATAAAACAAAGAAAATTCGTGTTGATGGGCATACTGATTCGACCGGTGAGGAAGGATATAATGTATGGTTGTCTGACAAACGTGCTGCTTCTGTGAAAAAGAATTTAGAAGAGGCTGGTGTAGCAGGCAGTCGGATTACAACAAAGGGGTTTGGGCCTTCTAAACCTGTCGGCGATAATAAGACACCAGAAGGCAGACAGAAGAATAGAAGAGTGGAAGTGACGATTCTACAATAAATAGAAATTAACTTTTGAAACAAGAGGTTGTATGTAACTATACAACCTCTTGCTTATTTAATGGGTAAGCGTTTCGCAACCCCACAAAGTATATGATTGATCCTAAGATAGGAAGCAAGAGCACCAGTAGAATCAATAAGATGCGGTCGGTTGTTTTTTGAGAAAAATCTCGTTTGAAAATATCGATTAATGCTAGTGCAGCAAAAATTAGTGGTGCTAAACCGGCAATGCCAAGCACAATGAGAAGTACCATCTCTTGTGTGCCTATGTTTAAAAAAAGTAAATAATCCATTTCGTAAGTTCTTAATTGCTTTATCTAAATTACATTTTTTTGAATAAAATAACGGATAGTAACTTTTTCTGCCTTTCATAAATTGTGACTGTGGAAACAATGTCGATAATATCTTAGCTTATTTGATTATTTTTGTTTTGACTAAGAGGGATGGACTATGTATATTATATTTGATACCGAAACTACGGGTTTACCAAAGCGTTGGGATGCGCCAATTACAGATACTGATAATTGGCCGAGGTGTGTGCAGATTGCATGGCAATTACACGATGAATTAGGAAATATAGTTGAGCATCAGGATTATCTCATTAAACCTGATGGATTTGATATTCCGTTCGATTCTGAGAAAATACATGGAATTTCGACTGCGCTCGCAACGGAGAATGGCGTGCCACTTCAAGATGTCCTAGTTAAGTTTAATGAGGCTCTTTCTAAAGCAAAGTTTGTCGTAGGACAAAATATCGGGTTTGATATCAATATCATGGGCTCGGAGTTTTACAGGTATAATGTAGAATCTCCGATGAGCAGTATGCCAGTCTTAGATACATGTACTGAGGTGACGGCGAATCTACTTAAGCTTCCCGGTGGACGTGGCGGACGTTTTAAGTTACCTAATCTAACTGAGCTCCATTCTTATCTTTTTGGTGTTCCCTTTGCTGAAGCACATAATGCAACAGCCGATGTGGAGGCGACGACACGCTGTTTCTTCGAGCTGATTCGACAAGATGTATTTACTGCAGAAGACTTGCAAGTTGATACAGGATATTTTGTTGAGTTTAAACGGCATAACCCTGCTGTTATTGCTACGGTCGGTCTTAAACATACCAATCTAAAGGCTGCATCGGATGCTATTCGCGCACGCGAAAATGCAGGCAGAGAGGTCGTAGTTGATAAAGAGAGCCTTGAAGCATTAAAACATGCAACGTTTGCACATTTACATAACCATTCTCAGTTTTCGGTTTTACAATCTACTATTTCTATAGGTGATTTAGTCTCGGCAGCGGCAAAACATAATATGCCTGCTGTAGCAATGACAGATCATGGTAATATGATGGGGGCCTTTCACTTTGTGAGTAAGGTGCTCGGACATAATAAGGACGTCGAAGCGAAGCAGAAGGAAGATATAGCAGCTGGTCTGGAGCCTAGTGGTCAGCTTATTAAGCCCATAGTAGGATGTGAGTTTTTTGTATGCGAAGATCGGAAGGATAAGTCTAGAAAAGATAATGGGTATCAAATTGTATTCTTAGCTAAGAATAAAAATGGCTATCACAATTTAGCTAAAATGGCTTCGGCAGCTTATACAGAGGGCTTTTATTATGTGCCTAGGATTGATAAGAGTATTGTCGAGAAGTATAAAGAAGATTTGATCGTCTTGTCGGGAAATCTACAGGGGGAGGTGCCGAGTAAAGTCTTGAATATTGGTGAGAACCAGGCCGAAGAGGCATTGATCTGGTGGAAGGAGTTATTTGGAGAGGACTTCTATATTGAAGTGATGCGGCATGGACAAGAAGATGAAGATAGGGTTAATGAGACTCTGATCCGACTTTCCAATAAACATCAAGTCAAATTGGTAGCGACCAATAATACGTATTATGTAAATAAGGTAGATGCACACGCGCATGATATTTTATTATGTGTAAAAGACGGCGAGAAACTCTCTACACCAAAGGGAAGAGGGCGAGGGTTTCGTTTCGGAATGCCAAACCAGGAGTACTATTTTAAGTCTTCTGAGGAAATGAAAAAGGCCTTTGCAAATTTGCCAGAGGCAATCTTGACGATTCAAGAGATTTTGGATAAGGTTGAGATCTTTTCATTGAATAGGGATGTACTTCTCCCTAAATTTGATATCCCTGAAGAATTTCAACATGCGGAAGATGAAGAAGATGGCGGAAAACGAGGTGAAAATGCGCTTCTAAGACATTTGACTTACGTTGGAGCGAATAAGAGATATAAAGAAATAACAGAAGAGATAACAGAGCGACTAGATTTTGAACTAGCGACGATTGAGCGTACCGGTTATCCTGGTTATTTCTTGATTGTACAGGATTTTATAGCTGAGGCGCGTAGAATGGGGGTTTCCGTTGGACCAGGACGGGGTTCTGCGGCAGGTTCTGCTGTGGCCTACTGTTTGGGGATTACCAATCTAGACCCTATTCAATATGATTTGCTCTTCGAACGGTTTTTAAATCCTGACCGTGTATCCATGCCCGATATTGATATCGATTTTGACGATGAAGGGCGAGGAAGGGTTATGCAGTATGTAATTGATAAATATGGGGCATCTCAGGTTGCACAGATTATTACTTACGGTACGATGGCCGCAAAGTCTTCTATTAAGGATACCGCACGGGTACTTGATTTGCCTTTGTCCGATGCCAACGAGATAGCTAAATTGATTCCAAATCTAAAACTTAGTAAGATTTTTAATCTGGAGGAAAAGGCACTAAAAGAGGTGTTACGTACGGAGGAATTAGAAGCCGTCAACCGACTGAAGTCCTTAGCTGACGGTGCTGGATTGGAGGCGGAGACAATCAAACAGGCTCGTGTGTTGGAAGGTTCTATGCGGAATACTGGAATCCACGCCTGTGGTGTTATTATCACACCGGATGATATCACGAATTTCGTTCCGGTATCCTTGGCTAAGGATTCAGACTTGTATGTAACCCAATTTGATAACTCGGTTGTAGAGAGTGCCGGGTTGCTCAAGATGGACTTTTTGGGGCTTAAGACGCTTACGCTGATAAAAGATACTGTGGTCAATGTGCGGTTGAGGCACGGTATAGAGCTCGATCCGGATGAGTTTCCAATTGACGATGAAATTACGTACGAATTGTTCCAGCGTGGAGAGACAATTGGTGTTTTCCAGTATGAATCTCCTGGGATGCAAAAGTACATGAAGGAATTAAAGCCGACGGTTTTCGCGGATTTAATTGCAATGAATGCGCTCTATAGACCTGGTCCAATGGAGTATATACCTTCGTTTATTAAGCGTAAACATGGTATAGAACCTATTGTGTATGATTTGGATGCCTGTGAAGAGTACCTACAAGAGACCTATGGTATTACAGTCTATCAGGAGCAGGTAATGCTTTTGTCTCAAAAACTTGCTGGGTTCTCAAAGGGGGATGCCGACGTTTTGCGTAAAGCGATGGGTAAGAAGCAGAAGGCTGTACTGGATAAAATGAAGCCTAAGTTTGTTGATCAGGCGGTGGAAAAAGGGCATAAAGCGAAAGTACTCGAGAAAATCTGGACCGACTGGGAAGCATTTGCGAGTTACGCTTTTAACAAGTCTCACTCGACCTGTTATGCTTGGGTAGCCTATCAAACAGCTTATCTAAAAGCGCATTACCCTGCAGAATATATGGCCGCTGTACTGTCCAATAACATGAATGACATTAAGCAGGTTACTTTCTTTATGGAAGAATGTAAGCGGATGGGACTTCAGGTATTGGGACCAGATGTAAATGAGTCCCATTATAAATTTACAGTAAACGAGCAAGGGGCTATTCGATTTGGTATCGGAGCAGTAAAAGGGGTCGGAGCCGGAGCTGTAGATACGGTGGTGCAGACCCGTAGCGAAGGATTGTATAAGTCGATATTCGATTTTGCTAAACGAATAGATTTACGGTCTGCCAATAAGAAGGCTTTTGAAAGTCTTGTGCACGCAGGTGGTTTTGATAGTTTTACGGATACGCACCGAGCACAGTATTTCTATAAGGATGGGGATAATACAACTGGGATCGAAAAGGCAATTAAGTTTGCTCAACGATTTAAAGAAAATGAACAATCGGCTCAAGCAAGCCTTTTTGGAGGCGGAGCCGCCGCGGAATTGCCTGAGCCTGTCCTTGCTCCCTGTCCACCATGGGGTCTGATTGAAAAGTTAAAATATGAGAAGGATGTAATCGGAATTTATTTAACGAGCCATCCGCTCGATAATTATAAATTTGAAATAAAGCATTTTTGTGCTAATACAGTGCGGGATTTGCAGCTGATTAATAAAGTAAAAGCTTCTGAAGTAGAAGAGGAGGTGCTTTTAGAGTTTAACCGTATTAAGAATAAGGAGGCTGTAGTAGGCGGTATTATTGCCAATGCTGTGCATAGGGTCTCTAAAAATGGGAAACCCTTTGGTGCGTTCGTAATAGAGGATTACTCCGATTCGTATGAAATCGCTGTTTTTGGAGAAGATTATGTCAAATTCAAAGGATACCTCCAAGATGGATATTTTGTGCAAATTCGGGGATTAGTACAGGAGCGATTTAAACAGGTTGGGAACTGGGGTTTTGAAATCAAGAACATACAATTGTTGTCCGATTTGAGGGAAAAGCTGGCCAAGAGTTTTACGATACAGATTGCTTTACAACAGCTCAACGAGCAGGTAGTAAAACTTATTGATGACCTGGTAAATTCATCTGTGGAAGAGGGAGAGGTTGCAAGTTGTAGCCTGAAATTTAAAGTAGTGGATGTTCAGGAAAATATCTCTGTCGAGATGCCTGCCAAAACCTTAAAGATTAAAGTAACTAATGAGTTGATTGACGAGTTGGAGAATAAAGGGATTCGATATCAATTAAATTGATAAGGTATAGATATTTATTACAATACGATTAGAGTACAATTGTGGGCAATTGATTATATTTGTATTAAATTATAAAAAGAGGATATTATTATGGCATTAGAAATTACAGATAGCAACTTTGAAGAGTTAGTTTTGAAAGCAGATAAACCTGTACTAATTGATTTTTGGGCAGAATGGTGTGGTCCTTGCCGTATGGTAGGTCCAGTTGTAGATGAAATTGCTACAGAATATGACGGTAAAGCTGTTGTTGGAAAAGTAAACGTAGACAATAATCCAGAGATATCAGTGCGTTTCGGTATTAGAAATATTCCTGCATTGTTATACTTTAAAAATGGCGAAGTAGTAGACAAACAAGTGGGTGCAGTGCCTAAATCTGTGTTAGTCGAAAAATTAGATAAACAATTGTAAGGTTATCTTAAAAATAATTAGAAAAGCATTCAGAAATGGATGCTTTTTTTGTTTTCTATGTCTGGACTTTTCTTAACCTATATTAAGTTTTGACGGCCTTGGGGCAAGTATATTTGTAGTATAAATTTAAGGAGGTCATAAAGATGAAAACAGTAGAGAATATTTTTAATCCGAAGCCAGCACATTTCGTCGGAGATGGATTTAGAGTCCATAACTTTATACCAAGCTATGCACCTATGGCGCGGATGAGTCCTTTTATTATGTTGGATTATAATTCCACGTATAACTTCCCACCTAGCGCTATCCCTAAGGGAGTAGGAGTACACCCGCATCGTGGATTCGAGACAGTGACGATTGCGTATAAAGGTCGGGTCGAGCACGGTGACAGTTCCGGTGGTGGTGGAATAATAGGCGAGGGGGACGTACAGTGGATGACAGCGGCATCTGGTGTATTGCATAAGGAATTTCATGAGACAGAATGGAGTAAAACCGGTGGTGATTTCCAGATGGTACAGCTGTGGGTAAATCTACCTGCTAAGGATAAAATGAGTGCGCCAAAATATCAAGCCTTGGTACATGCGGATATTCCTAAAGTAGAGTTAGAAAACAACGCTGGCATAATCGAAGTTATCTCGGGTGAGTATAATGGAGTGAAAGGAGGTGCATCTACCTTTACGCCCTTACATCTGATGAATGCTAAGCTTAATAAGGGGGCAGTTGTAACATTTGATTTCCCTGCGCACTATAATACAGCGTTGTTGATTATTTCCGGAAATGTAACCGTGAATGATACTTTTAAAGCCGCGACGGATAAAATGGTGCTGTTCTATAATGACGGGGATAAGTTTACTGTGGAAGCAGATGATGATGCCATCGTATTGGTATTGAGTGGAGAACCTATTGATGAGCCTATAGCGTCTTACGGTCCATTCGTGATGAATACAATGGAGGAAATACAGGAAGCGTTTGAAGACTTTAATACGGGTAAATTCGGTAATCTTGTATAAAACAAAAAAGAGCGTTTAAACGCTCTTTTTTGTTACTATTTGACTTTATACATTTCTTCTCGTTGAGCTTGTACAGCCTCTGAGTTGATGTATTCGTCGTAGGTCATTAGCTTGTCGATAATCCCGTTTGGAGTCAACTCGATAATACGGTTGGCAACTGTCTCCGTCAACTCATGATCTCGAGATGTAAACAACATCGAACCTTTGAAGTCTTTCATTCCGTTATTCAATGCGGTGATAGATTCTAGATCCAAGTGGTTGGTCGGTTCATCAAAAATCAGGAAGTTAGCTCCTTGTAACATCATTTTTGAGAACATACAACGCATTTTTTCTCCTCCGGATAGTACAGATACCTTCTTCATGACTTCTTCTCCAGAGAATAACATCTTTCCTAAGAAACCACGAATAAATTGCTCATCTGCATCTGGATTGGACGTGTATCCTCTTAACCAGTCTACAAGATTGTCTGACACACCATCGAAATAGGAAGAGTTGTCCATGGGCATATCTGCAGGAGTGATTGTAACTCCCCATTTGATGTCGCCTTTGTAATCTGTATCACGGCCGGAAATAATATCATAAAACGCCGAAGTAACTAATGAGTTGCTTGCTAGAACAGCGATTTTATCCCCTTTATTGATCATGAAAGTAATGTCTTTGAAGAAGACTTCGCCATTGACTGTCTTGCTCAATCCTTCTACATGTAAGGTTTGATCTCCTGGCTCTCTGTTCATATTATTGAACATGATAGCAGGATACTTACGGTTAGAAGGTTGGATTTCATCGATATTGATTTTATCTAGGGCCTTTTTACGTGATGTAGCTTGTTTTGATTTCGAGGCATTAGCCGAGAAGCGACGAATAAATTCTTGAAGTTCTTTTACCTTCTCTTCTGTTTTCTTATTCTGATCAGCTCGTTGTTTTAAGGCAAGTTGTGAAGATTCATACCAGAAAGAGTAAGCCCCTGTATAGATCGTCATTTTTCCAAAATCAATATCTACAGTGTGTGTACATACTGCATCCAAGAAGTGACGGTCGTGAGAAACTACCAATACAATAGCTTCGTAGGAAGCTAAAAAGTCTTCTAACCAAGCGATGGTCTTAATGTCCAAGTCGTTGGTAGGCTCATCGAGAATTAAAATATCTGGTTTGCCGAAAAGTGCCTGCGCCAATAACACACGTACTTTTTGATTACCATCGATTTCAGAAACTAGTTTATAGTGGAACTCTTCTTTAATACCTAAACTGCTGAGTAGAGTGGCTGCATTGGATTCCGCATTCCATCCATCCATCTCGGCGAATAGACTCTCCAACTCTCCAGCTCGCTCACCATCAGCATCTGAAAAATCTTCCTTCATATAGATGGCATCCTTCTCTTTCATGATCTTGTAGAGCTCCTGATTACCCATCATTACAGTTTCTAATACTGTAAATTCGTCAAAAGCATAGTGATCTTGACTTAAAACGGACATCCTGTCGCCAGGAGTAAATGACACAGAACCTGTAGTCTGATCCACCTCTCCAGAGATGATTTTTAAGAAGGTTGATTTACCCGCACCGTTAGCACCGATAATGCCATAACAGTTTCCAGGAGTGAATTTTAAATTGACATCCTCGAATAGCACACGTTTGCCAAAACGAAGGGATAGATTGGATACATTAATCATGCGGCAAAGATAAGGTTTATTTTATTTACCTACCCTATTTTATGCCAAATTCGGTGGTTATGGTACGCTTGAATTCAATCACTTCAGGAGCGATTTTAAAGCCCTGACCTCCAAAACCTTTGTTGTAGGTGTCTATTCTCTCTCCGCTACTGTAACCCGTTGCATCGCTTCCTGACCCGTCATTGGATAGGAAAAGGAGTTTGCCTAATTTCACATCTGCTCTTTTGGCAATTTTAGTCGCTGATTTTAAAGCATCATCGTAGGCTATAAGATCAGCTTCTCTAAGAATACTATCTGCTTTAGAGTGGTTAAATTGGATTTGAGCAATACTACTTATTTTGGTGTCTAGTAATTTTGCCGTCAGCTCGGTGAATTTGTTTAAGTCATGTAAGACAAAATCTATCGTTTGTTGTGCTTCAAAACCTACAAATTTGTAGGTGCTACCTACATACTGATAGTCTTTGTTAGCGGATATGCTACTTGTTTTGATATCCTGATCTTTGTTTCCAAAGGCCTCTAGTATTCGCATCACTGTATCTACCGTGGCTTGAGTCTCTCGTACTGCATCTACCATTTTAGGTTTAGAGAAGCTAGCGTTGATGGTTAATGTAACTTGATCGGGCATCACGCGTATTTTTCCTTCTCCTCCTACCCGTATACGATTCTGGTTTTCTGAACTCCCATTGCTACAGTTAACAAATGTTGCAACTGCAAAGATAGACATGATGAAAAGAGGCAGTGATTTGATGTGCTGTACCATGGTTTTGTTTTTTAATAAGCTATATTTTATATAGGATGAAGCTAATTAATTATTTCCATAATTTAATTTTCAAAAATTGACTTTATTGTTTTCATAGTGTACTTTTCCCGGAAATCGCTCGGCGTATTGCAACACTAAGCTGTTCATATAATAATTACTTAGACATTTGTCTTCTTCAGCAATCATATCTGCAAATTCGCGCATTTGGTTGTCTACGTGGATAAATCCGAACGCAGTAAGCTGATCATTTTTAAAATAGATGTAAGACTTTTCGTCTAAATTTCTTCCTTGATCTATGATCAGAAATGAGTTTCGTTGCGCAATTACATAACCCAGTGCGTGATCTACCTGAGCATTATATTGCTCCAGTGCTGGAATACTCTGGTAATCAATGGGTGCTTTTTGTTCGGGACGTACACTATAAAAAGAACACAGTTTCGGCGATAACTCATAGGTGTTCATTAGTTCTAAAAGTAATTGGTTGGCTTCTGTCGCACGCTCAAAATACTGTATGGCTTTTGCCTGTTTATTGAAGGTGGAAACGAGTAGGCGCTTGTAACCTTTTTGATCTTCATATTCAAATAGCCCAAATTTAGGCTCGAATTTTTTGAGCGCTTGGTTGTGTGTTGGCCAATGTTGTTTTATCATTTTACACTCCATCAATAAGGCCATAAGCTCGGTTCCGCTCTCCTCAAAGTCGATATGATGTATGTCATTAATGAAAGACTGCCTTTTTTGAGAAGGGTTATTACCGCTAAAATGACTTAAAACTCTTTTTTTTATGTTAACAGCCTTGCCTACATAGATGATGTTACCGCTTTTGTTCTTGAAAAGATAAACCCCAGCAGTCTCGGGTAGTTGTAAAAAATCTTCTTGATTAATGTGTGTAGGAAGCCTATGCTCTTTTGTTTTTTTTAATGTAGCGTCGATGATGGAGTCGCTGTCATTTTTTAATAGCTTTTCGAAGAGGGTGACGGTAGCTTCGACATCTCCCATGGCACGGTGCCGATGATGGATTGTTATACCTAAATTTTGACATAACTTCCCGAGGCTATAAGATGCCAGATTAGGGAAAATCTTACGAGAGAGACGGACGGTGCAAAGTTTTGGTGCTTTCCAGTCGTATCCTGCCTTCTTCAGTTCTTGGTTGATGAATGAATAATCGAAATTGACATTGTGGGCTATGAATACACGTTTGTGCAACAAGGTATAAACGGTCTTTGCGATTTCCTTAAATGAAGGAGCGTTGGATACCATCTCATTGTCTATTCCGGTTAACGATTGGATGTGATAAGGAATTACGGTACCGGGATTGACTAAGGTTTCGAATTTTTCTAAGATATGCTCCCCATTGTGTATAATGATAGCTATTTCTGTTATTCCATTGTCTCCCGCATACGAGCCTGTGGTTTCTATATCCACGATTGCATATTCCATTCGTCAAAAATACTAATTATATTAGTTGCTTGTGTGTGGATTTTTATTAATTTTATTGCAATGAAAAAACTAACTACGTTATTTTTTGGAACGCTCCTATTTATGAATACTCTTTTTGCTCAAGAGCAGGGTAAGCGCTTCTATCAATTGCCGATTTACGGCAAATTTTTCGAAACTTCTAAGCCGTTTCATCGGGTAGATACCTTGCGGTATAACGATATGCCGGCTACTGTAAAAAAACTCTACACCAATAGTGCAGGCCTGTTTGTTACTTTTAAATCAAACAGTTCGGAGCTGTATGCCAAGTGGTGTGTCACGGATAAGAAAGTGGGACTTAATCTAACTGCAATTGCGAATAAAGGGTTAGACGTTTACATTAAGAATAGGGCAGGAAAATGGCAATATGCAGGTTCTAAAGGAACGGTGAAAACTTGTGAAGATGGTTTGCTGTTAGAGCATCTAGATAGTACAGAAAAGGAGTTTTTGGTGTATCTTCCGTTGTATGACGAGACTACTCTATTAGAAATAGGTGTGAAGGAAGGTGCTAGTTTTGTAGAATTGCCCAATCCTTTTAAGCGGAATATAGTTATTTATGGCTCTAGCATTGTTCATGGTGCGTCTGCTAGTCGTCCAGGGATGGCGTACCCGGCATTGTTGTCTAGGCGTACAGGGTTTAACTTCCTGAATTTTGGAGTGAGCGGTAATGCCCGAATGGAAAAGGAGGTTGTACATATGTTGGGAGACATGAATCCAGATGTCTTTATACTAGATTGTGTCCCGAATTCTTCACCTGAACAAGTGAGTGAGAGAACAGCTTATTTGGTTTCCTATTTGAGGGAGAAACATCCACATACGCCAATTATTATGATTCCATCTGTTATCAGAGAGTTAAGTTATTTTAATCAAAACTGGAACAGTCGGAATCATTTGCAGAATGCTAATTGGAAGATCGAATATGATAAACTTATAGCGAAAGGAGTTAAAGCTTTGTATTATCTGGATAGCTCTAGTTTATTAGGTGAGGACCATGAGGCAACTACAGATGGTACGCATCCTAGTGACTTAGGATTTATGCGGATGGTTGAACAAATTGAGCCTTTTGTGCTTGATGTGCTGAAGAAGCATAATATCAATTAAAGTAAAATAAAAAGGCTAAGTAAATACTTAGCCTTTTTTGTTTGGAGAGAAAAAACTAGTATTCTTTTCTTCCTGGATATTCTTGAAGTGCTTTTTCTAAACAGATTAGCGCTCGTTTTAGATCATCTTGATTCAGAACGTAGGCCAAACGGACTTCGTTTAAACCTAAACCTTGTGTGCTATAGAATCCAGTAGCTGGAGCCATCATTACTGTTTC